>NZ_MWLP01000012.1:0-71018 GCF_010634885.1 Microbacterium sp. B35-04
TCCCGCATATGCGGGAACACCGCGGCCTGACTCGCGAAGGCCGACGCCGTGAGGTTGGTGGCGAGATCCCGTTGCCAGACGTCGAGACTCAGCCCTTCGAATGACTCACGGCCGCACGTGCCGGCGCAGTTCACCAGGATGTCCAGCCGCCCGGCCACTGTGGCCGTCCGATGGATCGCCGCCTGCAGCGCCCCGACGTCACTGACATCAACGACGGATGCGCTGCTCGCGCCGATCTCGGCTGCGGTGTGTTCGACGTCGGTGGCAATGTCGAACGCGGTGACGCGAATACCGTCGGCGACCAGGCGCTCGGCGATCGCGCGTCCGATACCCCGCGCGGCACCGGTCACGATCGCCACCTGTCCGCGCAACGGCGATGGCAATCCTGGGTGAGCTGCGGCTTCTGTATAGCTCATGTGCGCGAGACCTCCTCGGCTCGAAACGTACCTGCGACGGGCGAACAGAATCGAGAACTCGATGGTGCTCAACTCATACATCGGCCCACCGCGCCATACGCGGCGTACGAATACTGAAGCGTACACATATTTTATTGCGCTATCCAGCACGGGAGATAGGAGCTAGGCGCTCCCTAGCAGGGCAATCTAAGCCGCGGCAGTATTTCAGGGAGTGCCCGGAGGTTCTTCAGCCATAACGAGGAGCAGGGGAGCTCTCAGCTGCGTGTGCGGCACGCCAGCCACTCGCGGACGGTGCACTGCCACCGCTCTGGGTCCGAGTTCCAAGTCATCGTGTGATCTGCCCGGAACAACTCGTAACGCACTAGGTCCGGTCTGAGCTCTGCAACTCGGCTCGAGACGGCGAAGGGCGCGGACGAGTCACCTGTTCCCTGGAGAATCAAAGTCGGGACGGAAAGGTCCGCGGAACGTTCGACCCAATCGAATCGATCAAGCGGGATGGGTGCCTCGAGCCCGGCCAAGTCGGACAGCACTCTGTTCCGCAGCCACGGACCGGCCAGAAACCCGAACCAAGATGGCAAGCCCACACGCGCGCAGTTCGCGTTGATGGCCGCCGACCAGTCGAGGACAGGCGAGTCGAGCACGACAGCATCGATCAAACCCTGAAACTCATCCTCCGCCGCGAGCTGCAGTGCTATTGCAGCCCCCATCGACCAGCCGAACAGCACCATACGGCGCGCGCCCCGATCAATCGCGTAGTGCATGACTTCGCGTACGTCATCTTTCTCTAACGCGCCAAGCGTCGAACGACCAGTACCGACCGTCGGGCCTTCGCCATCGTTGCGATACGTCACGACTAGTGACGTGAGATCAAGTTCGGAGGCAACCTCGACACCCCGGAGCGTGCCGGCGCGGGAACTGCCTAGACCATGGATATGGATTGCCCAAACATCGTTGCCGCTCGTCGCCGGACGAATTATCCACGTCGGCGCCGGCCCAGCCGGCGTCGCGATGTCGATGTCGACCGCGTCGAGGCAGGCGTCTTGAGGATCCCGGTAGTAGATGCCGCTCCACGAGGCGCGTTGGCCGACGCTCAACTCAGCGTGTGCCGTCGTTCCAGCGACCGTGCGCGTCACTGTGGCCGACCCTTCGCCGACGACCGCACCGAGCTTCACCCAGCCGCCGCCTTCGAGCCAGAGATTGTAGATACCCCGCGCTTCTGTCTTGGAGTTGCGGTCAAGGACGACGGCGAGCGCTTCGCCATCTCGAACGATGCCGCGAATCGTGAGATCGTAGACGCGCTCTCCGGGCGGCGCGGTCAAACGCCGTGCGATGAGGAGGCCTGTGGTGGCTAAAGCCGCAGTGATGGCACCGATGCCGACAGCCAGGGCCACGATGCGCCTCAACGTGCCTCCCTCGACTCACCGGCAAGTGGAACAGGCTTACGCCCCTCGGTTGGATCCTGCCCGAGAAGGTGGGCCTCTGCGTCGTCGACCATCACGCGCTCCTGCTTATTCAGCTTGAAGCAAACGCGAGGATCGATCGCGGCATCCCGGATTTCCACCACCTGCCGATGCAGCTGCGCCTCCGAGTCCTCGAGAGGAAGCCCTGCCAGGTCGCCCTGGCTGATTCCTGGCCGTATCTGAGCCGCTCTTCGCCATGTCGGGGTGAGTTGGCGCACGAGCTCGTGGGTTCGCCGTTCGCGCGACCGCGCCAGCGCCCAGCGAACGCCCGGCTGGCCCGCCAGGCCCAAGCAGAGGAACAGGAAAGTCGAAAGAAATAGCGGCCCGTAGATGGTCGAGACGGTGGACATCAAGCCGACATTGCCGGCGACATGCGCCACGTCCATGACGAGGACGGTCGCAGCCAAAGCGACTCCCGACAGGCTTCCGACCAGCAGCAAGGTCGACGGCAACCGCTGCATTCCCCTGCTCTGCGCAGTCTGCCTCGCGGCCACCACAGCCATCACGGCGACAACAACGCCGTCATACCCGAACTGGATGATCGAGTACGCGGCTGCGGCCGGTTGCGCGCCGAGGTCCAGCATGAAGGACGTCGTCGTGCCTCCCCGGTCGATCAGGCTGAATGCGAAGACAACGCCGACGAGAGCGACCGCGAGCACAGTTCTCCCCAGGGCAATCCTGACGGCGCGTGGTTGGTACTCGCTCGCTCTCGCAACGCCGCGACCGAGGAAGAAGATCCCCACCATCAGCGCCAGGTCCGCGACGAGGGTCGCGATGTTGGCACCCGCGAAAGCATCATCGACCGCGACGTACACCGGATCGATGTTGAGAGTCATCGATACGGCGATTGTCACCGCGGAGTACGTGATGCTGCGGTCAGCTCGCCCCCACCGCAATATGAGAAGGCTCGCGACGAGCAGCCACATCAAGACGGATACGAGGACAGGGATCACCCGAAGATCTCCAGGAACCTCGACTCGTGAAATACGCAGCCTCGGATCGCGGCGGCGAGGTGATCCGCCAAGGTCTCGGCGACGATCTCGTCCTCCGCGACCAGATCCTGCCTGCCAAGGAGCCGCCGACGGGTATCTGGAGCGATGTCGGGCAGCAGAAAGTCCGGAGTGGGCATCCCTTGGTCGTCACCGTGATCGAGCATCATGTGGGCCAGCTCATGCAACACGAACTGCTGCCGGTGAAGCGCGGAGTCGCTGCGCGCGTGCAGGACAAGGTCCTCATGGTCGGTCATCAGCCACAGCGCGCAGATACCGTCTTGGTCGTTCAGCTCCGCGAGTTCCACAATGCGAAGGGGGCGTTGTCTGCGACGCTGCAACGCATTGACGAGATCGTCGAACGAGAAGGCCTCGCCGAGGGCAAGGTCAGTCATGGCCGTCGAAACGGTCTGTCTGATGTTCATAGCGTCATCACATCCCTTCGGCGAGGAGCCGCTCGTCGGCTTCCACGGTTGCCGACGAGCTCCTCTATGTGTGCGTCATTTCTTCGTCCAAGAACCGGCTGATTGCCCTGAGCGCCGCCGGAGAAATATCGCCTAACGTTCGGGCCGCATACGACTTCACCTTCGCGGCCCGCATCGATCGCACCAGGTCAAGCTGCGCGCTGACTTTCGCGGGCATCGGAGCGCCGTCCTCACCCACGAGGAACCCAACCTCCACGCCGAAAAACTCCGCGATGCATTCGATAAGCGGGCGATCCTGGACATACCGGTGACCGTTCACGATGTAGGTCCACCGAGATCGCGACAGGTTGACGCCTCTGCTCTGCACGAAGGCGGCGATCTGCGAGAAGGTCGGCTCCTCGCCGGTCTCCGCGATCGCCACATCGAGCAGCAGCCGCAGGCGTTTCGCCAAGTCCTCCGCCGCCACTTTGCTCTCGTCTTCTGTCATGTCTGCTGACCGCCCTTCGCCCTCGGGTGAGGCAAGGCATTGCCGATGAGTGCTCATCGCTGGTGTTGAGCATGCCCAATCTACGCATTGGGCATGCTCAATTCAACGGTTGCCGATCCTGACACGTGGTGCGAAGCTGAGACGCAACGCGGTTGAGCATGCTCAAAGTTGATGGAGCGGCGCCACCCGCGCCGTCCTCCCCAGAAGGGCCATCGATGCCAGGACCTGCCGCAATCAACCGCATACGGCTCAGTGAAGCCAACTTGCTAGAACTCCCCCAACACCTGATTCAGCCGCATCACCATTTCAGTGACTTGAGCATCGTCGACGATGTACCTCACTCGCTGCCCGCGAATCGCGACGTCCCGCGGCGGATCCGCGATGATCAGCCCGGCGTCAAGCAGCTTCTCGAGACCGTTCGCGACCGTCATCTTCGGGATCTCGAGAGCATCGGCGATCTCCGCCCGCGTCTGGCCCGGGTGCTTCCGCAAGTGGCCGATGATGGTCGCCTGCATGATGTTCCCGAGAGCGTTGATGGGATCCTCCGCGTAGTCACTGTTCGCGGGGCGGGCGTATCGGGGCACCTGCCCAGTGTGGCGCACCGTTCGAGCCGCGTCTACGCGAGCGAATCGAAAAGTACTTCACATCGCGAGTGTAGTGTTATACGCTTCCCTCATGTCAAGGGCCCCGGGAGCATGCAGCGCGGCAGGCGTCGCCCTGAACTGCTCGGCGCCTGCCAGCGCACAAGCACGAACGACACCGATGTCAGCGCTACATGGCGACGGAGCACTGCCATGGTGACCACGAGAGGCCCTGAGCAAAGCACGATTCACCCGTCAATATCCGAGTACGCAACGTTTAGACGGACCGGCGGCGAACGAATGATGCCGTCGGGCGCTGAGTCAGTCACGGTCGTCGTCCTCCCCATCGAGGAGGATGAGCGATGACGGACGCACGCAAGAGCAACAGGTGGGGCCTCGTGTGGGCGCTGGTCGGAGGCGCCATCCTTGTCGTGGCGATCATCGTGATCGCGCTGACCTCCCTCCTCGCTCAGCCCCCGGAGACGACTCCGTCACCGCTGCCCTCCGCCGGTTCGACACCGACGAGTAGGCCAACGGACGAACCTGGCCAGGCGTTCGTCGATTCTTCTGTCATAGACAACGGCTGGATCCCAGAGCCGATCACCACCGATGCCGACGTATACGTCCGCGCGGCGCTGGCTGCGGCATCCACTTTCGATACGCAGAACAGCACCCGCTCCGACTGGCTCACCTACCTCGACACGTGGTTCACCCCAGACACGCGGTACACGTCGGAGGAGGATCGCGAGGACGATTTGCGCGCGTCACAGCTGGAGCTGCGGCAGGCAGTCGTGCTGCCCGAAGAGGAGTGGGACTCGCTCGCGAACGAGGCCGGCCGGGTAGCCGCCGATGTGCGTGGCGAGATCACGTACAGCGAGGTGCCCGATGACGCCTCCGGCGATATGCGCATTGGAACCGCCGACGTCTTGCTGACCTTCACGCGCTCCGACGCCACGGGCGCCGAATCGTCGTACGACGAAACCGTGCGCGTGAGCGTTCAGGTGCTCTGCGGCGAAGGATCGATTCCCACCCCGAACACCGTCCAGCAGCCCGGAGACTGCAAGGTCGTTCGCTACATCTCGGGGTCATTGGAGCCCTGACATGGGTGCCCCGGTCGCCGCCGCCACAGCCCTCGCGAACACGAGGACCGGCCGCAGGATCGTGATCGGGGCAGTCCTCTTCTTCACTCTCGTCACCGCGTTCTTCTTGACCTCGCTCATCACGATCCCCTTCGCGGTCGCTGGTCAGTCCGTGAGCACTGTCGAGAAGGCGCAGCCCGTTCCCGCCGCGAACGGAGAGTGGGGATACCCGCTCGCGGGTGGCTACTCCAAAGGGCGCGGCTACGGCCACAACCCGGTGAACGGCTGCAACTACTGCTCCAAGAATCACCAGGGCTACGACATGGCGCAGGGCTGCGGCGCGACGATCTACGCGGCCGGCGCCGGACGTGTCATCACCGCGGGCTCCTTCCACGGGTGGGGCAACACCGTGCGCATCGACCACGGTGGCGAGCTGGTCACCCTATACGGCCACATGCAGTGGGACTCCATCCGCGTCAGCGTCGGTGAGAACGTCACGGCGGGTACGCCGCTCGGCGCCGAGGGTAACACCGGCCGTTCCTTCGGCTGTCACCTGCACTACGAGGTACAGCGCGACGGAACTGCCATCGATCCGCAACCGTTCATGGCCGCGCTCGGCCTTCCGCTCAAGTGACGCCACCGCCAACCAAGGGAGCACACAATGTACTACTCACAGTCGTATCCGGCGGATGTCGATATCCCAGACATCGAGCCGGACTTCTCGGCGCCGTTCTTCCAGGGGTTCCAAGTCGTCGCGTCGTACATCCTCGCCGGCGCCATGATCGTCGTCCTGATCATGCTGATCATCGCCGGCGCGGCTCTCGCCTTCCGTGGCCTCGCGTCTGACCGGGTGCGTACTTGGGCCGGCGAGAACATCGTCTGGATCTTCATCGCCGCCGCGGTGCTCGGCGCCGCGAGTGGCCTTTTCCAGTGGTTCATCAACTTCGACTTCGGATTCTGATGCGTACCGGGCGTGCTGTGCTGATCGGATGCCTCGCGGGCGTCGGTCTCGCGATGAGCTCGCTCGTGCCAGCCCAGGCGGCGATGCCGGCGCAAGGCCCGCGAGCAGCGGCGGGCGCGGCATCCGTGACTGGAGAACCGTGGTCGTCGCCCGCGTATCCCGTCGACTGTCTGCAAGCCGGGGCGCAGATCACCTGCACGCCGCAGAACACTGCCGACATCAAACCGCAGCAGTGCTTCATCAACGTGTTTCTGGCGGGGTCCAAGGCGACTCTCTGCACAACTTATGAGGATCACGTCGTGGCGATCAAGGCGAGCGGAGGCAAACCGCTCCTCGTCGAATATGGATGCTCCCTCGGCGACGTGGTCTGCCTCACGTTCGAGAACGCCGGCCGTGGCATGGCGCTATCCGCCACGGGCGCGATGTTCGCCGTCGCCCAGAACATGCGATTCGACACCTCCTCCGTCCTCTGGACAGCCGCGATCACCGAGTGGTCCTTCTGGCAATGGGCGATCCTCGCCGTGTTGTTCGGCGCGATGGTGTGGGCCATCGCCGCCGCCATCGTCTCGGGCGACCGCTCCGAACTCATCGGAGCAATCGTTCGCAGCTTCATCGCCTTCCCTGCCACGGCGATCACATTGTGGGCAAGCGGCCACCTTCTGAACGCGATCGATGACCTCACCTGGTACGTCATGAATCGCGACGGCCCCGAAGGACTCTTCTCCACCCTCCAGTCGGTCATGTGGGCGGGCGGCCAGGCCAACTACTTCTTCGCGTTCGTGATCCACGGACTCCTCATGATCGGGATGCTGCTGCTGATGCTCGTCTTCGCTTTCCGGAACATCGTGCTCGCCGCCCTGATCGCGGTCGGACCGATCGCATGGATGCTGTACCCGGTGCGCTCCGTCGGACCGCAGTGGGTCGTCCGCTACGTCTCGGCCGTCGCGGTGCTGCTACTCACCGGCCCGTTGACCATCGGGTTCATGACCCTGATCGTCAACGGCCTCGCTAACGTGACGACGATCTGGGATCCGCAGTCGTGGCCGCTGCTGATCGGACTCGTGCTGGTGGCTTTCGCACCGTTCGCGGTGTTTGGCCTGTTCAGCTTCGTCGGTGCCGTTGCGGCCGACTCGGTCGGCTCCCGCATTGGGTCCGGGGCGGGGCGGGCTGCGTCGAACGCAGCGCGCTCTGCCGCTCGCATCCCGAGCCGATTCCACGCGACCCCCGCCGGGGTGACATCCGCCGGCGCAACCGGCGGCACGTCAGCCAGCGGCGGTCGCTCCTCCGGTGGTCCACCGCTCGGTCTCTCGAGGCCATCCGGCCCCTCGGGCTCCGCCGGTCCGTCACAAGCGTCGACCCCCTCGCAACCGTCGAGTCCGAGGCCCAACTCAGCTACGTCGCCGCAGCGCGGCCGTACGACCACCAGCACTCCCCCACCTCCGCGCACTGAGAGGACAGCGTGATGACAATTCAGGATCTCTCCCGACCAGTGCGGCTGCCGCGCCGCTCCCGTCAGGGCGTCGTGATGGGCATGGACAGCTGGCAGCTCGCGTGCGTCGCCGTCGCAGCGATCGTCGTGCTGATCTGCGTCAACAGATTCGGGCCTCCCGGACTGCTCTACGGCGCGCCGATCTATGTCCCGATCGGGGCATTCGCGTTCGTGACCGTGCATGGCGACTCGGCGCCCAGGCAGGCGGGGCTCTGGCTCATGAAGCAGCTCCGCCACACTCTCGGAGCCACCAAGCACATCTACCGACCCGAGCGTCCCCATGTTGCAGGCACACTCAACCTCCCCGGCATCCGGGCGTCCGTGCAGATTTGGGACGTCGAGGGTGTCGCATGCGTCTACAACCCACACGATCGGTCCGTGTCTGTGACCGCCGAGGTCGAGGTCGAGGGGTTTCTCATGAAGGACATCCCGGAGCGTTTCGACCTCGCCCAGCAGTGGTCGCCTGTCCTGGCGTCGTTCACACAGCGCCCCGGGGTCAAGCGCGCGGTATTGCAGGAGCGAACGATCCCGACCACCATCCGCGCGGCGCGCGACCACTACGAGACGGTGATGATCAAGCGCGGACTGGACGCGGCATCGCCGGTCAACCGCAACTACGAGCAGGTGCTGAATCGCGCCGAGCCGTTCGCGGTGTCGCACCGCAACTACCTCACGTTCACCCTCGATCTCATCGCTCTCGGCCCTCAGTTGAAGGCGCTGGGCGGCGGCGAGGGCGCAGTGAAGTCGCTCGCCGCGCTCGAAGCGCGCAACCTCGCCGACGCGCTGCGTGCCTCGCGGATCACGGTCCGCCGCTGGCTCTCGCCGCGCGATGTCGCCGCGTTGACACGAGTTGCGTTCGATCCGGAGTTCGCCGCGAACGTGCAGAACCGCCCCGACGACAATATGGGTGTCGACTCCGTTGCGATCGGGCCGATGTACCTCGAGGAGCCGCGCGGCAAGAACGGGGTGGTCTACAGCGACTCGGGCGTGCACACCACGATGTGGATTCACGAGTGGCCGCGGTCGGATGCCGCGATCGGCTTCGTCGAGCCGATCGTGTTCGCTCGGATGCCGTCCACCGGTGAGGCAATCACTCACATCCTTTCCATCGTGCTGACGCCGGTGTCAGTGAAGAAGGCGATGAAGCGGATCGAGGACGACAAGAAAATCTGGCGCGGGAACGAGAAACTTCGAGCCAAGCGCGGCGCCGACGGGTCCGCGGCCGATGCTGCGGACTGGGACGCGCTGGAAAGACAGGAGGAGGAGATCGTCGCCGGTCACGGCGAGTTCCGCTATGGCGCGTACCTGACCGTCACCGCGCCGGACGAGGCGAGGCTCGATCAGGCGATCGCCGGCATGCGGAACGCGCTCGCGCGAGCGGGCATGGAGCCGCAGACCCTCTACTGCCAACAGGCGGAGGCGCTGATGGTCAACGCGCTGCCCATCGGCCTGGGGATGAAGTGATGGCGCGCCAGGCAGCCGTTTTCGAGTCGCGCGAGCTCTCCAAGCGCGAGCGGCGCGACCTCAAGCGGGAGGTCAGCCGTACCACTCGCGACATGGAGCCTCGGAAGCCGAAGCGACGCGACCGCGCCATGCCCGAGGCGGCGGTCCCCGGGGCATTCGGTCCAGGGCTGACGGATGGCGGCTACTGGAATCTGGCGCGACCGTCGATCGCGGCGCACCAGGCGACGTCCCGCCAGATCGCCGGCATCTATCCCTTCGTCGCGGATGCCGGGCTCGGTCACAAGGGACCGGTCCTGGGCGTCGACCTCAATGCCGATGCGCTGTGGCACTTCTCACCGTGGGAAACGTACGCCATCGGCGAGGGTCGCGGAACGTTCTCAACGAACCTCCTCGTGCTCGGTGCGTACCGGGCGGGCAAGAGCGGCACAGTGAAGACCTTGGTGACCCGCTCGATCGCATTCGGACACCGCGCGGTGGTGCCCTCCGATCCGAAGGGCGAGTGGGTCGCCGTGGCGGAGGCGGTCCCCGGTGGTGTGGTCATCCGGATCGGCGGAGGGAGCGCCGCACGCCTCAACCCGCTCGACCGCGGGCCGCGCCGAGCGGATGCCGACGACGAGCAGGACGAGAAGATGGTACGGCAACGACGCATCACGACCCTCATCTCACTTGTCGAGATGGCACTCGGAGGCACACGGCTCACCGCCGTGGAGCACGCTGCGATCCACGAAGCCCTCAAACGATGCATCGTCGCGACGGGCGACCGGCCGACGCTCCGGGGCGTCTACGACCAGCTCGGAACGATCGTCGACGATGCCGGCACCGACTTCCGACTCTCCGATGGTGCCGTCCAGCCGCGCTTCGTGCTGCGTCGTTTCGTCGACGGCGACCTCTCGGGCCTGTTCGAGGACGAGTCAACGGTTGCGTTCGACGCGGACGCCCCGATCGTCGTCGTCGACACGTCCGAACTCTTCGCGCGTAGCGAGCTGGTCGCGCAACTCACCCAGGTATGCACGACCGCGTGGATCCAGGCCGTCGTGTCGGACCGATCCGCGGGCCGCACCCGTTACCTGATCCGTGAAGAGGGCTGGCGCGACATGACGAATCTCGCAGCGCTCCAGATGTTCCAGCAGTGGCTGAAGCTCTCCCGCCACTACGGGATCAGCAACATCGTCATCCTGCACAAGATGGGCGACCTCGATGCCGTCGGCGATGCCGACTCGAAAGAGCGAAATCTCGCGTACTCGATCGTCGGCGACATCGAGAACAAGTTCATCTTCCGTGTCAACCACCAAGAGATCGCGAGCCTACGAGACCGGTTGAACATCCCTGCCACTCACGTCGACGACGCACGACGGTTGCGGATGGGAGTGTTCCTCGCGTACGTCGGCCAACACGCGTACGTCGTCGACTGCTTCGCCACGTCGACCGACTGGGAGTACGAGCTCTTCAAGACCGACGAGGCGATGCAAGCCCCCGATCGCGACGAGGGAGCTCTCCGATTCATCGACTCCGACGACCTCGACCGGTACTGGCCGGAGCCGTCCCCCGCCGACGCCAGCCTCGACGGCTGGCTCAATGCCACCTGGAAGGAGGCCCCGTGATGAGCCTCGACACTCGGCCCCGCACGTACGCAACGATCACGGGCACGATCGCCACGTTCACGAGCCCGGACGGTCGCGCCGAGCCCATCGCGGCCGCAGACGAAGAAGACATCCGCCAGATGATCGTCCTGCGCGCCGCTGCCGAAGCTCGACGCTCCGGAACCCCCGTCGAACTGATCACCACCGGCGACCGCGGAGACCACCACCTTCTCGTCGCTGCCGACGGCGCGATCGTCGCCGCTCCCGCGACACCCACAGGTTCAGAAGACGTCACCGACCCATCGCAACAGGGAAAGGAGGTGAGCGAACAGGCTCCGGGGCAGTCCTCCGCGCATGGCAGTTCCGTCCCGGAGCCTCGCTCTCGCACCTCCTTCATCACTGCTCCGAACCCGACCGTGCTGCCCAAAAGCGGGTGGCGAGGAACCCTGACCCGACTCGGCATCCCCGTCGGTCCATCCCGCGCTGCGGCAGACCACGCAGAGAACGAGCGCGACGCGTCGCAGCAGTGGGCCGGATGCCGCACCATCGCCGTCGTCAACGGCAAGGGCGGCGTCGGCAAGACCATGACGACCGCGATGATCTCCGCCGTCTTCGCCCGCTACGGCGGTGGCAACGTGCTCGCCTGGGACAACAACGACACCCGCGGAACGCTCGGCTGGCGCACTGAACAGGGTCGGTACGACACCACCATCCGCGACCTCCTGCCGGCCGCCACCGGGCTACTCGCGCCGACCGCATCCGTCTCCGACATCACACGCTTCGTACACCACCAGACCATCGACCGGTATGACGTGCTCCGCTCCAACCCCGAACTGCTCGCCACCGACCAGCGCATCGCCCGGGCCGAGTTCGATCTGCTGATGCAGGTCGCCGCCCGCTACTACCGCGTCGTGATCTTCGACTCCGGCAACGACGAGTCCGCCGACCGCTGGCTCCGGATGATCGACTCGTCGTACCAGCTCGTCATTCCTACGATCTCCTCAGCCGAGTCGGCCGAGTCAGCCGCGCTCCTCCTGGATGCCCTGCGGCAACGCGACGACCGCTCTCGCTACCTCGCCGACAACGCTGTGGTCGTGGTCACGCAGGCTGAGTCGCGCGGTGCCGCAGCGGGTACCGCGATCGCCAACGGGTTCGCCGACCAGGTGCGAACTGTCGAGCGGATTCCCTTCGACCCCGCGCTCAAGTCGGGACCGCTGCGACTCGACGACCTCCGTCCAGCGACCAGGGACGCGTGGCTACGAGTCGCGGCCGCGGCCGCCCGAGGACTGTAGTGGGCCACTGATGAACCAAGGGATGCTCGGCAAGGCGGTTGCCGTGATCATTGCCATCTCGGTCGTGCTCAGCCTCGTGTTCACTTTCCTTGCGGAGATCGTCACCCAGATGGTGTGCGAGTCGCGGCCGGAGGCCCGCAATATCTTCTCCGGACTGTGGCTTGCACTGAGCGGCGACCCCGCCACCTTCACGCCATCCGCCACCTGCGAATTGCCGATCCTCCCGATCCGCATCATCGACCTCGTCGCTGTCGGGCTGGTCCTCGGCCTCGCGTTGCTCGGACTGATCACCTACCGGCGGTACCGGCAATCCGACGCCGCCTTCATCGCCGACCTCCGATCTCGCACGGGCTTCGCCGAGGCATCCGAGATCCGCAAGCACATCTCCGCCAAGGCCGTGCTTAGCCGTGCACGTCAGCTGCGGCCCGACATCGCGCACCCGCGCGCGACCGATGTCGGCTGGCGCGTCGGCCGCTCTCGCGGCATGGACGTCTTCGTTTCGATTGAGGACTCGGTGGCTCTCGAAGGACCGCCTCGCTCGGGCAAGGGTTACCGCGTGCTGATCTCAGCGATCCTCGATTGGTCGGGTCCGCTCGTTACCACGTCAACGACGAACGACAACCTCACGGCAACCATGCGCATGCGCGAGCGTCGTGGCAACGTTCACGTCTTCGACCCACAGGGGCTCTCCGGCGTGCGGCATCCGCTCCGCGTCTCGCCGATCGCCGGCTGCGAGGATCCGCTCGTTGCGATGCAGCGCGGCACCGCGATCATCACGGGCACCGCTCTCGGAGCGTCGACGACGAACGGCGAATGGGCACAGGCATCCGGTGCCGTGCTAGGTCGTCTGCTGCACGCTGCTGCCGTCGGTGACCGCACCATCGCCGACCTTTACAACTGGGGAACCAGCCCCGTCGTCGCTCGAAAGGCGGTCGACATTCTCCGCGCCGACGGTGCGCCAGGCTGGGGCGACAACCTCGAGGCGACGCTCGCCGGCGACGACAAGCTCGTCTCGTCGATCTGGTTTGGGGTGCAGGGTGCGGTCGCCCCGCTCGCGGTGCCAAAGATTCGCGAGGCGCTCATGCCTCGCCCCGGCGATCGCGTGTTCGATCCGCGCGAGTTTCTGGATGCCGCCAACACGCTATACCTCATCGGCTCGGCGTCCGGCGCATCGGCGATGGGCGGATTCCTCGGCGCACTGCTCGACGATGTCGTCGAGGTCGCGCGCACTCGCGCGCTCGCCTCCCCCGGCTCCCGACTCGGCCACCCGCTCGGACTCATCCTCGACGAGATTGCCAACATGTTCCGGTGGGGCAACCTCCCGCAGGTGATGGCCGACGGCGGCGGCCGCGGCATCTGCACCTTCGTCGTGCTGCAGGCGCTCTCGCAGGCCGAGACATCATGGTCCCGCGCCGAGGCCGACACCATCTGGGCAGCGGCGACCGCCAAAGTGCTGCTCGGCGGCGCCTCGCACGTCGATCACCTCCGCGACGTCGAGACGCTCCTCGGCACCCGGCAGACACGCCGGACACAGCGGTCGTGGTCGACACGCGAGACGGGCCACTCCACGAGCGAGCAGCACGAGCGACTGCCGCTCATGTCGGTGGACGAGATTCGAAGGATGCCGCAGACGGTGGGCCTGCTCGCCTATCGCAACCGCCGCGGCGTGCTGCTCGATCTGGCCGGATGGGATGAGCGTCGTGATGCTCGCGCAATCCAGACGGGCAAGCGCGACACCGAGACCGAGCAGCGAGAGGTCTTCGACGATGCGTCCCGAGTCGTCACCGATCCCGTGCAGACCGCCGCCGACGTGGTGGATGCCGAGGCGGTGAAGGACGAGTGACGAACCGCCGAAAGTCCGCACTCCGGAACTCCTACAGATCGGAGTTTCTCCGGTCGCCGGCATGGTTTGCTCGCCGGGGCCGGTGGTTCCGCAAGCAGGAGCAGCTCGGTGGTCCGCTCTCGTGCGCCGCGTGCGGGCGACTCGCACGCAAGCAGCAGCTCGAGCTTCACCATCTTGACTACGCCGGAGTTCGCTTCGTCGACGGCGCGTGGCGCGCGTTCGAACGGCATGGCGACCTCGTGCCGCTGCACCCGTACTGTCATGACCTGTTGCACCGCCTCATCGACCGCGATGTCGTGCTGGCACGTTACCGGTCCCGCAGGGACGCGTCGACGTTCGCGCTCGAACGACTTCGGATCAAGCTCACCGCGTCGGAGGAGTCGTCGTGAACGAGTACGACCCCGAAGAGATCGAGCGCCTCGTCGCCGCCGAGCTCGCGGGCTTCCATGCGCGTTCCGATACCTCGCAGCCGATCGGACTCCACGCGGTCGACTGGCAGAGGATGCCGGATCAGGATGCCCCGCGCGAGTGGGCGGATCTGCGCGACTGGGTGGAGTGGTTCACCGTTCGCTACGACATCCCCGTCAGCGTGGTCCCGAACTGCTGGTGGAAGCACGGCGCGCTAGTCGAAGAGTTGTCGGCGCTGCACGTCGCTCACCTCGCAGCATTCGACTCCAGCGACGCGGGGTTTGGCGCTATCGGCTGGCACGAACGACTGGCCCTCGCGACGCCCCGCCTCAGCCGCGCCGGAGCCGGGTGCGCGAGCGGCCATAGCGGCACGAGACCTCGCTCGTGGTCGAGCGCGACCGACGAGCAGGAATGGGACGCGTGGGTCAGCGAGACCCATGCCCACCGAGGCGTCACCGTGGCGTCTCCGGACAGGAAGGAAGAAGTATGACCACCAGGATCCCGGTCACCATCGAGGGCAACCTCACTGGTGACCCCGAACACGGCGCCGGAGAGTCGGGCAACGAGTACGCCCGGTTCACCATCGCCGTCAACGACCGCCGCCTCAACGAGACCACCAACCGGTGGGAAGACGTCGGCACGGTGTTTCACCGGGTCGTCGTGTTCAACCAGCAGTCCCGGAACGTGGCCGACTCGCTCCGCAAAGGCGACAGCGTCATCGTCGCCGGCGACCTCCGATTCGGCACCTACACCGACAAGGAGACTGGTCAGACCCGTGAGACCCGCGACATCGTCGCGGACAACGTCGGCGCGTCGCTGAAGTTCGCGACGGTCGCGGTGGAGCGCGCCCCAAAAGCTAACGGCCCCGACGCGGACAAGTCCGCTACGGGGCCGGTAGCGGCACCGGCCTCGTACGCCGGCACCGGGATCGTCCGCTGACCTGAACCAACAAGCAAGCGGGGCGAGAGTCAGCGTACTCTCGCCCCGCTCTTCTGCCCACCGCCAGTCCGTGGCGACCGACCGGGGTGCAGACGCTTACGCTCGAAGGGTGATCGACGTTCTCGATGACGCGCAGACACCACGATGCCCCGAGTGCGGTGCCGTGTTGCGCGACGTCGGCCACGGCTACGCCTGTCACTCCTGCCGCATCGTCGTCATCGGCAGCATCCCCTCCACCTGACACGGCGCTCGTTGCACACCTTCAGGCGTAGCAGCGGTGCACGTGCCAGTCGGTCTCAGTCCTGTAGACGTCGAACACCACCGCCTCGCCGGAATCGTCGGTCGCCTGGAACCGCCAGCCATACAGCCCGCCGCGCTCACCGTGGGCTGCCGCCCAGATCGAGTCCCGCAACCGTGTCGGCGTGTCCGTGACCTTCCACCGTCGCCCGGCGAAGAACATCCGGATGGGAATGTCGTCGACCATCCAGAGCGTCACTTCGTGTTCTACCGTCACTCCCACCATGGCATCAGAGAATAGAACATTTCTTCGAGCTTGGGTAGGGTGGTGTTGTTGCCGGATGAGGGGGATGTCCGGGTCATGGGAACGAACAAGCGGTACGCCGCGTACTACGACCGGCAGATGGACGCGCGCATCCTGCAGCGCATCGCCGCTGAGTTCCCGCTGCAATCCCTCACTGATGGCGAGCTGCAGGCGGGCTCGCTTCCCGTGACCCGTGATCCGCAGCCAAAGCCCTGCAAGGCGTGGGTGCGATTCGGGCCGCACGCGATGCTCGTCGACGGGGTCGTCGTGGTCTGGAACGATCTTGCCTGCGGCATCGAATTCACCATCGGCGACCGGCAACTGCGGTGCTGGGTATGGGCCAACGCGGTCACACCGATCGAGCCCGGATACCCGTCTCACGAGCACTGAGTCTGCTTGAGCCCGCCGCAGGAGTCACTATCGGGCGGATCCGAACGATGTCCGGCTCCTCAACGCCACTCGCGCGCGGGCGCCCCCTGCTGCGCCTCTGTGCGCCGCTACAACCCGAGCGAATGACTGGACGGAGCGACGGCGAATGAGGGCGCAACTTCCCGGTCCTGTGCGGCGCGGGCCTGGTCTTCCCGTGCGCGGTCGAGAGCCGGCAGTGCTGCTCGCAGGGCGCGCTCGGCGACCGCGTCGTCCAGCGCCAGCACGATCGCGGAGTACTCCTCCGCGGCCCGGCGGTACTGTAAAGTCCGGCCCGCAACGCTTTCTTCCAGGACGGCCCGGCGATCCGCCGCATCCTCGCTCGACCGTTCTGCATCGTCCCGGCCATGCTGGAGAGCGTCGCGGGTGGCCAGGTGCGCCGCAGCGCCCTGCAGAGACCGGCTGGCCCTGGTCATCCAGTCCGCCATGCGCTCGAGGGAGTCGTGCAGGGTGGCGGCATCCTGCCGATAAGTCGCGATCGCCCGGCCGATTGTGGGGCTCGTGCCGGCGGGGCGACGCACTCGGTCGTTCCATGCTGGGACCGCCGGCTCTTCGGGATCGGGGTCGCGGGCGGCGCGCCCGAGTTCGGTGCGTGCGGCGCGGATGGAGTCGTCGATGCTGATTTCGGGGATGCCTCGCAGCATGCTGTCAGCGACCTGGTCGCGGGCCGCCGCCGCGGTGTGGGCGATGGCGGTGGTCTCGTTGTGAACCCGCCCTCGGGTCATCCCGACGTAGAGCCCTGATGCGTCCACACCGGGACCGACGATGGAGGCGTGGGTGGTCTCCCCTTGGATGCCATGCACGGTCGACGCGTAGGCCAGGTGTACGTGGGTGGCGGCGTAGTCGCGGCTGACGCTGCGCAGGTCGCTGCTGTCGTTGATGCTCGCCAGCTCGAGGGTGTCGGGGAGGATGCGGCGGATCGCCCAGAGCGCCCGGTTCTCGACACCGGTCCGCCGGTCATTCAGTCGCGTCTGGACCACGTCGCCTTCCAGCAGCCGCTGCTCGTCCTGCCCGATCGCGATCCGGCGCTGATCGAGCTGGCCGAGTTCGAGGCGACGCTGCTGGATGGCCTCGTTGATCGCGTCAGCTTCCTCATTGGTGCTCGTCACCAACGCGACGCGTTTGCGGGCGCTCGCCCACCGGAAGTACGCCTCGACCATCACCTCGCGGGCCTGGTCAGCGTCGGCCACCCGATGGATGAACCCCCGGTCGTCGAGGTCCGCAGCGACCGCGAGGGCATCTTCCTTAGATGCCGGTTCCCGCATCCGCAACGTCAGCGCGGCATAGTCCGGGTCGCGGAACCGGTGCACCGCGTTGAGTTCCACGACGGCGGTCGCGCGGCGGGTCATGCATACCATCGCCCCGGCATGGCCGACGGGCATCGCCTGCAGGTGGTCGCCGACCATCGCGATCCCCGCACCGGTCTCCTCCGCGAGCGTGGCGAGCGCGTTCGCGGTATGCAGGTCGACCATCCCCGCCTCGTCGACCACCACCCGATCCGCCACGTTCAGCGGAAACCGGCGTGGTCCGTCGAAGACGCGTCCCGTGCGCGGGTCGGTCTCCCCGCGGTCCAGGCGCGTCCACACTTCCGCGCCGACCGAGTCTTTGCCCCACCGGAACCCGTGGTCGGCGAGCAGGGCATGCAGGCTGGAGGCGGTCGCCCCGATCTCCAGTCCCGCGACTGACGCCGCCTTCTTCGTCGGCGCCACCACCACCAGGCGTCGCCCCTGTCGTGTCAGGGCCAGACGTGCGACGCGGAGCATCGTGGTCTTCCCCGCTCCAGCCGGGCCGGTCACCGACACCAGCCGGTCCGTCCCCGCGATCGTCGCCGCCGCATCCGTCTGACCGTCATCCAACGCCAGATCCTCCGCCAGCACCTGGGCGCTCAACCGTGCGATTTCGGTTCGCTCGACAGGCTTGCCCGGGCGAGTGAGTCTGTCGAACCGGCGGGCCAGCTCGACCTTCAGCGCGGCGGTCGAGGCGGCCATGAACGACTTGACGTGCGCCGGGCGCGTCTCGCCGTCGAGGAGGTCGACCGTCAGAGCTGCGGCACGTGCGGCGATGTCGTCGATGACCTCCTGCAGGTCGGCCCGGCGGGCGACGACCCCGGATGCCGCGACCGCCCGGGTCGCGCCAGCGCGGATGTCATACGAACTGAACCGGCCCCCACAACCCGTCGACCGCGCATCCGCATCGACCACCGCCCGCGCCGCCAACAACTCCCGGTCCAGCTCCTCCACGGCGACGGCGCGTACGAGCGCGGCGGGGCGTCCATCAAGAAGGGTGGGGTCGACCACAAGGAGTTCGTCGCGGATCAGCTGCTCCCACTGCGCCTCGTCGACCACACCAGGCTGGTTCGGCCGGTGCTGCGCCCACGCCAACCGGTCGATCTGCTGCACCACATCGTGACCCGGCTCCTGCCCCGGATGCGCGGCCCGCCACTCGACCAGCAGTGCGGCACGGTTCGCCTCGATCTGCGTCGACCGCCGCGACAACGGCCGCACCACGCCCGCAAGCTCGGAGATCTCGCCATCACCGTCAAGGGTGTAGCCGTGGCGGGCGAGCGCCCCGATCCATTCCGGGTCGGTGCGGGCCGCCAGCTCCCCCTCGGCATTGATGAGGGTATGCAGTCTCATCGCGACCCGCGAGTCGACGTTCGACCACTTCCCGTCCACACCCTGCACCTTCACGCCCAGCCACAGATGCCGGTGGATGTGCGGGTCCAACGCCCGGGAGCGGCGGTGCTGCAGTTCGACAACCTCGACCCGGTGCAGCGGCTCCCGGATGCTGCCGCCGGCGCCGCGACGCGCGTTCAGCTCCCGCTGCCACGTCGTGATGACCCGATCCCGCAGCCGGTCCTGCAACGCCTCGAACTCAGCCGCAAGTTCCCCACTAATGAGCGCGGCGATGCTGTAGGACTTCGGCGCGTTGATGGTCCCGTCCAGGATCAGATCCGCCGTCGATGACATCAGCTCACGACCCCGGTGTTCGTCGGTGTGCGGGTCGTGGCCGTCGACCCAACGCCGCAACTCCTCGGCGTCGAGTGAGTCGATGCTGATCTCTCCGGCGATCACGGTGGATCGCGTCACATGCGCAGCGTCGCCTCCGCTGTACGCGGCGAGCGCCTCGACGCCCGTCACACTCCGCAGGTGCGAATCGCACGTCCCCTTGAACGCGTACGCCATCGCCTGCCGAACCCCCTGCGACTCGACACCACGCTTCCAACGCTCCAAGCCACCCCGCACGGCACCAGGGTACGCCTGACATGTCTTAGTTGCGAGTGCTTACACAGAAAGTGCCTGCGTGCATTGCTGTTGTCCCCTACGAGATAAGGCTCGTGACTGGCGTTGGTCGCTTCGTGTGAGGTACCTGGGCGCGCGAGTGATCGGGGCAGGCTAAACGGGCATCTGGCGGCCGAGAGGCTCTTTCCATTCCCACAGCATCAGCCGGCGGGAACACCCCGACGACCACTACGCAGTCGGGGACCGACCATCGGGCTACCACACTCGTGTCTGACGT
The DNA here is from genome assembly GCF_010634885.1 of Microbacterium sp. B35-04. Lineage (NCBI taxonomy): Bacteria > Bacillati > Actinomycetota > Actinomycetes > Micrococcales > Microbacteriaceae > Microbacterium > Microbacterium sp. B35-04. Next base: position 19,900 of record NZ_MWLP01000012.1, read on the forward strand.
TGCCCGTCCTCACCAACGAAGAAGCTCGAAGTTGCTTCGCGCATCGCCGAAGTATCGCGGCGAGGCGACCGCAGCCGAGTCCGATAACACCGCGACCATGCCCGCGCTCAAGGGAAACTCGTGAAAAGCCCGCTGTGTCTGGCCGTCCGGCCGGAGGATGACGAGGCGACCTATTCCCCCCGCCCTGTTGCCGTCGCTGGCGACGATGTCGCCGTTGGCGGTCTGCCCGTGAATCCAGCCAATCTCAGCGGAACCCGCGGCGAGCACCGCCGGTCCGCACGGACCAAGCCAACCTACGGTGCCGGTCGCTTCAAGGTCGACATAGCGATGTGGATCAAGACCGACATCTCGGACGACGGCAGCCGACGGTTTCGGGACTGCGGTCACGAACACGGCGCGGTCCCGGTCCAGACTCGGCCCTGTTCCCCGAGGGATTACGTCACCACCGGCGATCGCCCGAAGGTCAGCTGTCAAGCGCCTGCGTACGCCATAGCGAAAGCTCAGAAGCATCGCGCCGTCGTCGGTAGGGAGCGCGATGTCCGGTTCAGGGATGCGGATCCTTCGGGCGATGCTCATTGTGCGCAAATTCACGAGGGCATGAGACTGACCGTATTTCACGACGACGAGAGCGTGGTCATGATCTATCCGGAGCAGCCGAGTCGCGTACTTGGGCAGTCCAGCTCGGAGGGTGCGGCGAACAGAGAAGGACTCACGATCCACTTCCTGAAGCCCATAGTTGGTCAGCAACCAGAGCAATTGTTCGTCGGCCAAGTGCCCAGTCAGATCGCCGACAAGGGGTGCAGTTGCCTGCAGGGATCCATCTGCGACATCGAGGACGCCCGCCCGATAGGACTGTTGTCCTTCCACCCATCCGACAAGGCAGCGGGCTCCGACGAGATGAAACACTCGTAGACCCGCTTGCGGATTGAGCTTCCGAGAGGCCACCGGAAGCGGAACTGCGGAAATCTCCAGACTGGGCATCGGTGACAGGATAGGCCCTGCTCGCAGGAGGACCCGGCTGCGGGCGGGCGGCGTGCCCGCACCGCATCGGTTCAGTAGTCGGTCGGAATCGGACCGATAAGCGGGGCGAAGACGGGTTCCTTGTCTGGATCCCAGGCATCGAGACTCTCGATCGAGGTGAGGATGACGGCGTGGCCGAAGCCGGTAAATCGCTTTGCGATTCCGGTCTCTTCGTCGACGACGAGGGTCTGGCGGAACGCGGGATCGTCGACGTGCTCGAACGTGATGAGGAGCGAGCGGCGGCCGACGCGCTGCACGAGCACAGGATAGAAGCTGCCGCGCGGCGCCCACGTCAGGAGCTTTGCGGGCCACAGCATCTGGAGGAGCTGCGGCAGTGGCTGGAAAAACTCCGCAGGACGCGGCTCATCCTGAGGACGGCGAACTATGCCGTCGCGGAACCACTGGCGCTCGCCATCATCGAATGCCAGCGTCCACCAATGATGCCGCTCATCGACTGCGAACTGGAATTGCCGCCCCTTGCCGTTCGATTGGGTCGCGCCACGGCCGCTGAGGCGTCGTTCCGTTCTCAGAGCATCCACGGCGTCGACGATCTCTTGCGTATCGCTACGGGAAAGCACTGAGTCGAGCTTGAGCGAGGCCACACCCTGAGCATACGGAGGCGCCGTTCCTCGCTCGCGAGGGGACCGGCCTACGTTCTCTGCCCTTCTGGGCTGAGTTGAATGAGTTTGGCGCGTTCGAGGTGGACGTGGGCGGCGTCTGCCGGGGGAGCATCGGGCTGACCCTGGACGGCCATGTCGTCGGCGCCGCCATGGTCAACGATCTCGACAGTGACAGAGGAGTGTCGGGAAACGATGCCGCCGGCCGCGGGCTGTTGGCTCGTGATGTAGGCCGCGCGCCGCCATGCGATGGCGCCGATGGGTGGCCCATCAGGATCCGGGTTGGCGAGCGTGACGCCACGGCTGGCTGCAAGAGCATCAGCGAGATGGAAGGGCATCCCGACGACGTTCGGCACACTGACGGGGTCACCTACGTGTTCCCACATGAGACCGAAGCTACGCGGTTGGCGCTCGAAAGTCAGCGCGCGTTGCACGGTATCGTCGCCGCGTGAGTTCCGCGAACGTCCTGATCCTGCACGGCTCACCCGGCTCAGGAAAGACCACCCTGGCCCGGGCGATCTCCGAGCAACTGCGGGCCGACGGCGTCCCACACGGGGTGATCGATGTCGACGAGCTCAACCTCATCTTCCCGTCGCCCCGTCCCGACTTCTGGCTCGCCAACCTCGCAGCGATCTGGCCGAACTACGCGCAGGTGCCCGACATCCGCGTGATCATACCCACCGTCATCGCCGACACCGATCGACTCGAACAGCTACGCGCCGCGCTGCCAGCAGCGTCCTTGGTCGTCTGCGAGTTGACTGCCCCCATCGACGTGCTCAAAGCGAGGGTCACCGAGCGGGAACCGACGGACGAGTGGCGGGCGTCACTTCGCGCCTGGGTCGACCATCATGCTGCACGCACCGATCTGGAGCAGATCCGCGACGTCCTGGTCTCCACGCACGACCGGAGCGAGGAAGACGCGGCGCGCGAAGTACTACGGGTCATCGGCTGGACCGTGTCCTGACGCGATCCCGGTTCACCCACGGGCGCTTCGCGAACCGTGTCGAGCTGGTCGCCACGAGCCGCAGCCCGCTGACGATGCCCTCCCGCCCGCAAGCGGACCGACTTTCGGGCGGTCGGCTGGACTCTATCCGCAGGAGTAGTTCGGCAGCTGGGGAAGGCTGAATGCCGGACTCGCTGGCTCGCCCTCGTGCCAGACGGCTACCTCGCCATCGCTGTCACGCGCGACGTAGTCTCCCGCTGCGAACGGCCGGCTGAAGTCGTCGCCTGCGAACTGCTGCACGCTGCGGACGCGCCATCCATCTCGCACTCCGATGAAGCTTCCGCCGCCACCTGACGGCTCGATCGCGATGTACCCCGTCGCGCAGCCCTCGGCAACAAGTGGCGTCACCTTCGTGTCGGCGGCGAAGGGCCCGCCGATCACCGCGAGCAGAATCGCCAACGCGACTCCCATGGCGCTAACGGGTACCGCGAGGTACGGCCACCAGCGAGGTGCGGGAGCGAGCAAGACAAATGCCGCAAGTGCCACGAGGCCAACCACAACCGAGAAGTACGCGACCTGGAACCCGGTGACGTCACCGATCAACACGAAGGTCGAGGCGGATGCCAGTACGGCAAAGAGGCCGATGAGTGCCAGGCACACCAAAAGGGCGACCCCCGACGCAACAAACGCGGCAGTTTGCGCGCCGGGGCGGGAGCGGCGAGCGTCCCCCGCACTCGCAGTTTCTACGGATGTCATGCTCTCAGTTTCACCGGCTTCCTGAGCGCACGCTGATGGACCCATGACCGTTCAGCGCGGCGCATCTCGTGCGACGATGCTCGAGTGGCCCAAGGTGACAGTTTCGTTCTTGACGTGTCTCGCGACGGAAGCCTGTGGCTCGTACGCGTGCGCGGGACTACGTGGTGGACGCAAGCTCACGACGAAGCGGATATCGAAGGGATGGCACGCGACCTGATCGCGCTGAACTCTTCGCGCGACGACACTCGGGACTTTGACGTTGAGGTGGTCTTCGTCGACTAGCGGAACGTCTGGCGCGCCATCGACCGCTCAGCGCGGTCAAGGACCGTCAACCGAGAGCCGCGAGCGGTGTAAGAGCGCTCAGACACTGGAGTTGCTCCACTGTCGGAGGATGCCGCTAGCGTCGATTGCGTGATCGAGATCGCACGTACCCGTCGCACGTCTACCGCCTCGGCCGCATTGTTCTTCGAGCGCTGGTGCGCCATCGAGACACATCCCGAATGGGCGCCGAGCATGGAGTACTTCCGGCTGCTCGAGCCCTTCGATGTAGGGGCACGCGGCATTCTCAAGGCGGTCGGTGGTGAAGAGTCGCCGTTTCGCATCACTACGGTCGGTCCGGGTTTCGTCTATGCCGACACCACCGAACTGGATGGGGTGGAGTTGACTGTGCACCACCAGGCCGTCGAAGGGCTCGACGGTACAGAGGTGGAACTGTCCGCATGGCTGGATGGGCCACGCGAAGTGCAGTCGGCGACGCGCATGTCTGCCGAAGTTCAGCACAGCCTCGAGCGCGACCTAGCTGCGCTCGCGGCGCTGCTCGAGGGGTAGCTTCGGACGGGAATCCGGCAGTCACCCTGCTCAGACGCGAAGGCGCACAAAACGGCGCTGCGTGCCTCCCTGCACGATCAGCGACCGCGAATCGAACGCAGCTATGTCATGAGGATGTCTACCTTTTGCCGGAGTGCGTCTGTCTCCGGGCCGGAGGAAAAGACTGGGATAGACAGGAAGTCATGAAGGTCGGCGCGGGAGAAGTCGCGTAGGCGGTCTGCGCGGCCGTCGCGAATGGCTTCGAAGATGTCGATCCCGCGGATGAAGACGGGATCGGTGATGCGGAGTTGGCCGTCGGCAGTCTGCAGGATGTTCTCCGGCCTGATATCCGCACCACCCCAGAGGTCGAATAGACGTTCGCCCGCGGCGACGAGCTCGCCGATGCGTCGCCGCAGATCGACGACATCCGGGTCAGCGGCAAGGTCGGGGGCGGCGCTCGCCGACGGTGCCGAGGCGACCTCCGGGTCGATGGTGAGAGCGGCCGCGAGGCGAAGCGCCCGATACTCGTCGGTCGTGTGGAGCCGCTCCATGACCACGACATATCCTCGGTGGCGAAGTGGAAGCAGCTCGTCGATGCGCACAAGATACGGGTTCGATGGTCCTCTCAAGGTTGCGTCGGCGAAGAGGCGGAAGGCCGGATCGAACGGCGTGACGCGTGCGACGAGGTTGTCATCGGGCGAGGCGAGCACCCATGCCCAGTCGCCGGACCCAACCGGCCGCCACCCAGCGCCCGTGAAGATGGCTCGCGCCTGGTCCGCAGTGGAGCCGTGAGGCAGGCCGGGAAGCATCGGCCCAGTATTCTCCCCCGCCCAGCTGGCTCACAAGTGAATCGGCCACGTGTGCGCCGACCGAGCGTTCGATGATGCCATCGCTCCGCGATGTCCAGGGACGCCTCGGACAGCTTCAGCATCGCCACGGTTGTGCGCCTCCCGATAGCCAACTAACCAAGCACCTGCTAACCCTTCCGGCTGTGCAAGCTGAGGCACGCTGAAGGACCGCCCGTCGCGCATCGGGGAAGGCGCTCACGGCGAGTCGCGGTTCTCAGCGAAGGCGTACGAACGATCGCAGTTGCGGAGCGAAGTCGTGCACCTCAATGAGTCCACGCGATTCGTAGAACTTGCGTTGTCCTTCCTCGGCGTCAGTCAATAGCACCAGCTGGCGGATGTGCTGTGTCTGGGCCAGCACCTCGTCCAGCAGCGCTCCACCGACGCCCTGGCGTTGACACTCAGGCGACACCAGGATGTCCTGGACGTACGCCACCGTGAGGCCGTCCGAAATCGTCCGCGCGAGACCGACCAACGCTCCCGCTTCGCTTCGCGCGGTGAGCACTTGATATGACGCGTTCACAGCGTCGACGAGTCGACGCGGATCATCGGTGTACGCGGTCCACCCCACCGACTGATACAACCGGACGATTTCGTCCGCGCGGGGGACTTCGCTCGCGATCGTGACAGCCACGCGACCGATCTTGCCAGCTCTTACGATCCCAACTTCAGGACGGGCGAGCGCGGTGCGTGGGAGCCGGAGTCGTCGTGCGCGGTCGGCAACCCTCAAACAAACTGTCGGCGGTTCTTCTTGCATCTGTACCAAAGTGTTGACACACTGACTGTATCTCTTGTTTGGTACAGAAGGCGGGTTCGCTATGCCTGTTGTGTTGATGCTCGCGCCAGCGGTGATCGGCGTCGTCGTGGCGATGCTGCTCATCAGGCTGTGGCCGCGTGCGGTGCCGCTGCTCCCACGGCGCGTGGTGGCGTTGACCACGATTGGGCTGGGAGCTGCTCTCACACTCGAGGTGGTCGTGCTGGCCAGCGGCAGTTGGCCGTTTCAGACGATCGGTCACCTGGCACCACTGGAGTGGTTGTCGCTGATCCCTGGCGGCTGGCAGTTCGCCGCACCCTTGCTTGCCGGTCTGGTGGCGGCAGGGCTTCAGTGCGTGCCCGCGCAGGCCGGGCCGCGGAGGAAGGTTGCGCAGCTCGCACCACGCACCGCATTCAGCTTCGCGCCCGCCCGGTGGGTCATCGGGGCCGGCGCGTTGACCGCAGCCGCGATTCTTCTTGCCCTAGTCGGAGGGATGGCATCGAGCCCGGATGAGCGCGGCGAGTACACCATGTGGATGCAGGACGCTGGTGTCGGCGCCGTGGGCCGGTTGATCTACGGATGGGCGTTCTCATGGCCGAGTTTGGTGTTGCTGCTGTGTCTGACCGGGACGACACTCGTTGGGTTGTCGCTGATCGCACGACCACCCATCGGGGACGACCCCACCGCCGACATGGCCGCCCGGCGGTCGCGCAGCCGCACCATCCTGGTCACCGTGTCTGGCGCGGTGGTGCTGCATATCGGTGCGGTGCTGATCTTCTTCGCGTACACCGCGAACCTGAACACGGGAGTTCCGGTCGGGGATGCGATCGTCCCGATCTATCCCCCCTTCGCCATCTTCGCTCCCCTCTGTCTGGGACTCGGCATCGGTGCGGTCACCGTCGGCCTGGTTCTCTGGTTCCGCCTCCTCATCGAGCAGTTCGCTGCCGCGAGAGCGACAGCCCACGAGAGTGCCAGCCATGCTCATTGAGCTGTCCGGGTCGACCCCGCCCGCAAACCAGATCGCAGACCAACTTCGAGGCTTGATCTCATCCGGCCAACTGGCAGCCGAGGACAAACTGCCATCGGTGCGCCAACTTGCCCGTGACCTCTCCGTCGCACCCGGCACCGTCGCGAAGGCATACCGCGCCCTAGAAAGTGACGGGTTCGTCACAGCACAACCGGGCGGCAGCACCCGGGTCAGTTCGACCGCGTCCACCACCAATCGGAGAGTGATCGAGGCCGCACGCGCACTCTCGGCGCAGTGCGCAAAAGCAGGTGTCCCACTCGACGAGGCAGTGCGAATACTCCGCGCGACATGGGGAGCCTGACAGCTGCCGCCCCACGCTCAGACAGCACGAACGAAACCAGCGACATTCGTCGGCTACCTGAACTTGAGGCCGGCGAATCGTCAGACTGATCCGACTGGGCGACGGTTCGGCTCTCAATCGAGCCGGGCGTTGACGGACCCGCCAACGTTCGTGCACTCGGTAGTCGCCGCGTCGGCGCGATTCCGACCAGGTGTAGCAACTCGATGCTACAAATGTGTATCATACGGATGACACAAGCGAAAGGCGCGCTGATGCCGTGGATGCTGATCTGGGTGCTGGTTGCACCACTCGTCGGAGTCGTTCTTGCCGTGGCGTGGTGGCTGATACGACGTCGAAGCCTGCGGCCACTGGGCGGCGCGGTCGCTGTGTTCACGGTCATCGCCGGGACCGTGGGTGTGCTTGTCGAGGTGTCGGTCCGGGTGCTGATGGCAGGGCCTATCCTGGCGCCCTTCGCCCCGTCCGCTGACTTCGCGGTCTGGTATCTCGATTACCGGTTCACGATCCCCGTGGCAGTTGGGATCGTGGGAGTCGCGCTACTCGCTTTCCCGATCCGATCCCGCCAAGGCGCGGGGGTAGCCGAACTTGCGCCCCGCGGTCCCCTCCGGTTCACCCGCCCCCGCTGGTTCATCTCACCTGCCATCGTGCTGGCCCTTGTCCTGCTGATCACGATCCTCTCGGGGACGGCCTCTCAGCCGAACCCGGACACGGGGCGTTACGACATGTACCTTGTCGACCTCGGCACAGGAACGACAATGGGGACCTACATCTATGGCTGGTACTACTCGCTCCCCGCGCTGATCACGATCCTGGCACTCGTCGTCGCGGCGGTAGCAAGCCTCGCGCTCATCGCCCGGCCCCCGCTGGCGGCGGACCGGGACAACGACGCACGCATCCGAAGGATCCGCTCGCTTAACGTCATCGTTGTGGTGACCGCATCCCTCGTCCTCCACCTCGGATTGATCGTGGAGTCCCTCGCCCGCACCGCGTCGCTTGCCGCGACAGTGTCATCGGATGTCGGACAAGTGACCCTCACGACTCCCATCGTGGCGATGATCCCTGTCTTCATCGTCGCCTCCTACATCGCTGTTGTGGCCGGTGCTGGGCTGTTTGCGTCGGTCGCGCTCACCGGAGTCGGTGCGCGCCGCAACGCGCCGGTGATGGTCGACGCGTGATCATCCTCCTGTCTGGATCCGCCCCCCCAACGGATCAGATCCGCGATCAGATCCGAGGGCTGATCGCCTCCGGCCAACTCGCCGCGAACGACCGACTCCCCTCGGTCCGCCAACTCGCGAAGGATCTTGCAGTCGCCCCCGGGACCGTCGCGAAGGCGTACCGCGCGCTCGAAACCGAGCGCCTCCTCATCACCCGCACCGGAAGCGGAACCCGCGTCAGCACCACCGCTACGACCACTCGCCGCCCGGTTCTCGACGCCGCCCGCACGCTCGCCGACACCAGCAGCCGCGCGGGCGTTGATCTTGACACCACCATTCAGATCCTCCGCGCCGTATGGACGGCCCCCGGCGACGGGACCACTGCGAACGAGAAGCCCGCTACCAACGTGTAGCCGCGCAGTCCGGTAGCCGTTGCATGTCTCGGTGCGCGGTGCTCGCTGCAGGACCGGTGTTCGGGCGCCCCGGACGTTTAGGGCGTGACGATGTTGAAGTTGGGGTCGAAGTCGTCCATGACGGCGGCGAGCTGGGTCAAGACTGACGCGTCGCCGTCGAGTCGAATGTTGCCTTGGTCGGCCAGGTGCGGTCCGGTGGCGGGTTTGAGGACGACGCCGACTAGCGCGGCTTTGGGTCCGGACACGGCAGCCCCCGCGTCTGGCGAGGTGCCGAGGCGGGCGTTGAGTACGCCACGCTTGACCCACATCGTCCAAGCCTCGTTAGTGTCGGTGAAGTGGAAGTCGATGCGTAGGTCGGTGTCGACGGCCTTGTCGCCGATGAGGTGCACGCCGGCGAAGTCGAACAGTACGTCGAGCGGCATCGCCAGAATGGTGTCTGGTGAGGCGGTGCTGAAGACCGCCTCGACGACGCCCTCGCGCAATTCGCGGGCGGCGGTGAGGAAGATGCCGCGCCATTGGGGGGCTTCGGTCTGGTAGCCCATCTGCTCGTACGCGTCCGCTTGGAGATTCTTCGCCTGCTGGTTGTCAGGCTGGGCGAAGACCAGCTTGTGCAGGATCTCGGCCGCCCACCGGTAGTCGCCCTCGTCGAAAGCCCTCTGGCCCTCGGTGAGAATCGCTTCCGCTCCGATGAGGTCGACGTAGCGTTTCGCCGATTCCACCGGGATGTGGGGGTGCAGCGACACAGGGTCGCCGTCCCACATGCCGAGCTCCTTGGTGAACACCCCGCGCACGTCATGGTGCACGGTGCCGTGGTACTGCCGGTTGTACCACTTGTGCGCGAGCTGATCCGGCAGCGCGATGACCTCGGCGGCCTCGAGCGGGGTGTAGCCCTTGTTCGCCAGCCGCAGCGACTGGTCGTGGATGTACTTGTACATGTCGCGCTGGTCCTCGAGGAACTGCACGATGTTGTCGTTGCCCCACACCGGCCAGGAGTGCGGGCCGTAGTGAACCTCGGCCTGATCGCCCCACCGTTCGAGTGTCTCGTCGAGGTAGCGGGCGAAGTTGCGGGCGTCACGGGTGCGGGCGCCGCGCAGCGTCTGGATGTTGTGCAGACAGTGGTTCGCGTTCTCGGCGCAGGTGAGTGCCTTCAGCTCCGGGATCCAGATGTGCATCTCCTCCGGGGCCTCGGTGTCCGGGGCGTAGAGGAACTCGAACGTCAGCCCGGCGATGGTGCGAGTCTGCCCAGTCTGGGTGATCGGGTCCGTCGGGGAGATATAGGAGATCGTCATCCCATGCTTGCCGTTTCCGATCCCGGCGCCGAGGGTGACGAACTGGTGCGGCTCCCGGTCGAGAAGGTTTCCGAACGCATATTGCGCCCGTCGGGACATCGCGTTGCCGGCGATGACGTTCTCACCGATCGCGAACTTGTCGAAGGATGCGATGGTGCCTGGCGCGATGATCGGCACTTTGCCGGATGCGACATCGGCCGGATCAACCACACCTTTCACGCCGCCATAGTGGTCGACGTGGGTGTGGGTGTAGATGACGGCCGCGACCGGTTTGTCGGCCACATGGTCGCGGAACAGCTTCATCCCCTGGGCGGCCGCCTCGACGCTGGTGGAGCAGTCGATGACGATCAGCCCGTCGTCGCCCTCGACGATCGTGAGGTTGGCGATGTCGTTGTTGCGGACCTGGTAGATGCGGTCGACCACTTTGTACAGACCGCCCTCGTGGATGACCTGTGAGGTCCGCCACAGGCTGGCATCCACTGTGTCCGGCCGAGGCGCGTCATCGGTCAGGTACGCGAAATCGCCAAGGTCGAAGACCACCACGCCGTCGTCGTTGAGTACTTGGCCGTTCGGGATCGGGGCGATCAAGTTGACCCGAGCATCGTGGAAGTCGTGGCGGTCATCCAGCGGGTAGAAAGCTTCGCCAGCTTTATTGACCGCCGCGGTTGCTGGCGTTGCTTCCTTCGGGCGATACGACATCTCGACGACCTCCTGAACCGGCACATCGGCATCACCGCCGGCCCAAGCCTTAGGCCCCACCGCTCACGAGTCAGGCTACTAGGACCCCAACAAGCCGCCGCCACCTATCCGCACGTTCGACGACCCTCAATGCGCACTGGCAAGATGTATCGCGCTCACCGAGACCTGCAGCCGAAACTGACGGTCAGCCGGCCAGCGTGATGGCGGGCGGGAACCAGTCTCCGTGTCGAGCGGGCTCGCGGGCGACGTAGAGGCGGAGATTCAGCGAGAAGCCTCGGCCTGCGGGGGTGGGCAGCCAGTTGGCTGCCGGTGTGCCTGCGGGTGGAGTCGGTGCAAGCCAGACACTGGTGGTGCCGTCGTCATTGGTCGCGAGGAGAGCTTCGGAGTTGATGTCAAAGCGATCGATGGGGTTCGGGACGACACGGTAGTCGGGCACGGAGTACAGCGTGAGCGACCAGAACGCGCGCACCATCGAGTCAGGCTCGCCCGCTGCGAACCGGATCTCGTAGGTGTTGTCGCCGTCGAGGAGCTGGCCGTCGCTGCCGAGCTGGCCGACGTAGTAGATGGCCTCCTCGACGACGTTGGCCCAGAGTCCGCCGTAGTTCACGATGTCGCGGGCGATGATGTCGTCTCCGAAGCGGCCGGCAACGAAGGCCACCGACCATCCGTTGCGTTGAGTGCCGAAGCCCTTGGTGCCGGCGAGGAACGCCGGCCACGCCTTGGTGCGGATGATCTCGCCGACTGCTGCAGCGGCGTCGTCGCCCGACGCGACGTACTCGGCGACCGCCGCGACCGAGGCCGCGTGTGCGGGGGCGGTCGGCATCGCATCCGGCGCGGTCGCGAGAAGCGCCGGACCCAGCCGGAACGCGTCGACACCGGGCAGTTGCGCGTTCGTGAACTCCGGGATCGCCGGGGTGGGTGCGATCCGGATGCCGTCGGGGGCGTCGATGGTGAACTGCTTCTGCAGGGCGACCGCCTCGTCGAGTGTGTCCTTCAACTCGACGCGAGCCAGGATCTTCGCCTTGGGACCCGGCAGATCGATCACCAGCGCGTCGTCGCGGACGATGGGGGTGGTCTCGGCCAGCCGAAATGCGACCGCCCCGAACGGATGGCCGGGGAAGTTTCGTTCGTTGACGTTGGCGATGACTTCGCCCCACACGTCCATGATCTGCACCGTGTAGTAGCGTCCGCTGATCTCCGGCACGTTGAGGGTCACGGCGTGGTCAGCATCGACACCGATCCACGCCTCCAGGTAGGCGACATCCAGGTTCGGGTTGACGAACTCGGCCGACCCGACCGGGTTGTACTTGATCCTGTTCCAGCCCACCTTCTCGACCTCGATGTCGTACTTCTCCTGCCGAGCCACCAACAGCCGTCCGAACAGATACAGGTACGCGTCCACGACCTGCTCGTCGGTCGGGATCATCGGGCTCGCAGCAGACATCAAGATCCTTTCCTCGTGGGAGCTGATCGAGCAGCCACGTGGGCATGCGCGCTCCTCTAGCAATAATCCATGAAGCAACCCTCGAACCCCCGCTTGAGGACCGGCATCCGGGCGAGGTCCTTAGAACGCTCCGTTGCGGCGGCGCGGCTACTGCCCAGTCCGGGGAGTGTGTCGGCATGGCCAGCGTGGTCGTCGCAGGAGCCCATCACCTTCTGTCAGTCGATCAGTCGCGTCCAGGCGAGGGTTGGACGCGACGTCGGCAAGCCACAGTCCTGACGCGATTGACATGTGCGGAGTGCAAGGTCGCGCGCGCATGACACGCCGACGCCGTCGACCGAACGACGCAGTGTCGACGGACCACGAGATGATAGCGAGGTGACTGCAACCTCCCTCGTTGGATATGCAATTCTGCGCGCGAACTTCAACGCGGGACTACCGAACTATCTCGACAACTTCGTGGAGTTTGTCATCGACGCTGTTCGCTCGAAGCACCCGGATCCGGTAACCCCGGACCAGGTCAGCCGTTTGGTGCAGCAGAAGTTTGGCATCACCATTCCGAGTCTCGTCGCCAAGAGCATCCTCAAGCGCAGTCAGCGGCTTGGGCGCGTCGAAAGTGCGTCGTCCGGTATGTACTTGTGTTCCGCAAACGAACAACGAAGTGGGCGGTCCATCTCTGCCGACTACGACAGGTTTGTGCGTCAGCAAAACGAGCTCGGAGATCGGCTTCTCGCGTACGCGCGCGAAAACGACCTCGATTCGGACCGTTCACTGAACAGAGAAGCCTGTGTGCGGCTCATCGCTCAGTACATGGATGTGCACGCGCTGCCGCTTCTACGAAGTGCTGTTCAGGGCGCACAACTTCCCAAAAGGCTCGAACCAGGAGAGAACTACCTGGTTTCGAGTTTTGTGAGCGATGCTCACGAGGGGCACGATGACGTCTATTCCCATCTCGTCGAAGTTGCCAAGGGTGCCACCCTGTCTGCCGTTCTTCGCATGGATGTCTCCTCCCTGCAGGCGTCATTGGGTGGCCTATCGATCTATCTGGACGCTCCGATCGTCATCGACGTCCTTGGACACCATGGTGACGCAGCCCGATCGGCAAGTCTGGAACTTGTCTCGCTGGCAGTGAGTCTCGGGGCGAAGGTCTGCGTGTTTGCCCATACGGTGCGTGAAGCGAAATCTGTTCTGGCCGCCGCCCAGAGCCTTCTCCGAACTGGGACTCGTGTTGACGAGAATTTCCGTTCGGCGGTGTACTTCCTGGAAGTCGGGATGAGCCCCGCAGATGTCGAGATCGCTATCCAGCGATTCGACGACGACCTCCAGGTTCTGGGCGTACGCGAGCGCCCGAAGCCGGACACCTACTATCAACATGGCCTGGATGAGGCCGCTCTTGAAGAGAACATTAAGGGTGCCGTGCACTACGCTCGCGGCGCCGCACTTCGATACGACGTCGATAGCATCTCGGCGGTTCATCGACTGCGAGAGGGGCGTACAAGCGAGCGGTTGGACCGCGCTCGATCGATCTTTGTGACGCCAAACAGTGATCTGGTGAGGGCAGCAAACAAATCGCGGGAAGCAAGTCATGAGTTTCCGCTAGCACTCGTTGACTCGACGCTGGCTTCCCTCCTGTGGGTGCGGCGCCCCTCATTGGCAGAAGACCTGCCGGCCAAGAAGGTTGCGGCGACCGCGTGGGCGGGGATGCAACCAGATCCGGGGCGGTGGCTTCAATACCTTGGCGAGGTCGACAAACTGGAGCAGCGTGGCGAGCTGGCTCGTGAGGATGCGATCTTGCTTCGCCTGTCGTCTGAGTCCAAGAGGGAGCTCATGCGCGAAGCGGCTGGCGAGCCGGACAAATTCTCGGCGGTGCCCCCAAGTCAACTCGTGGAGAACATCAAGAGTGGTCTCTCCGCCCCGCTGAAGAGCAAGGTGGAGGAACTTGAGCGCGACGCCGCGCTTGCGGAAGCCCGCCGAGTCCAAGAGCTTTCGCAGGCAGAAACACAGGCCTCGGACGCCGAGCTCAAGGCGCAGGCATCTCAATCTGAAGCCGAGGAGTTGCGCACTCGATTGGCCCAGGCGGAGGCAACGAGCAGTGACGCGCGCCATCGTCAGACTAAGCAGCTCGCGCAACTGCGAGGGCGCGCCGATCGGGACGTTCGTCGGCGCATACTGTTTGCCGTTGTCGCCGTCGGCGTGGTGCTCGTGGCGCTATCGGTCGTCGCTTGGCTCAATCCGCTAGATCTAGCCAAGCCCTTGTCGCCCTTCTCCGTCGTGCTTCTTGGCGTCGGAGCATTGACGATCGTGCTCGGTGTGATCAATCAAGTCGCAGGCGGTAATTTGCGAGAGTGGCTTGATCGTCGTCGTGACCCGATGGTTGCGCATCTCTACCGGAGCCGACTGGCGAAGCTGGGGCTCGACCACGACGAACTCGACGAAAAGGAGTCGGTAGACGCCTGAGACCACGACTGGGTGATGCGTGCAACGGCTGAGAGGTGATGCCCCGGGACGGGCTCACCATGCGGAGCGCGTGGCTCGCTTCACGAGCGATACGTGACCGGCGCGTCAGCAGGCGCGGTTACCAGTCGCTCTGCCCTGCACCGTTGGTGGCAAAGTGATTCGTGTGGCGCGGCGGTCGAACTCCTTGAGTCCAGCCGGGAGTCCTGGCGAACGTTGCTCAGCTAGCGCTCGTCACGGGGTGAGCATCGGCCGAGCCGACCGAAGAACGTGGACCGCAGTCGATCGTCTGATGGTCGAACGGTGGCGATGTGCAGGTTGTCGTGATCGGCACGTGTCACGGAGATCCCGTCGCGACGGTCGAAGAGGACGACGAGACGGTGATCATCACCGTCACCTCGACGCTGGGGTCACCCGGCGCCGCGTGCCAGGAGAGCCTTCAGATCGCACTAAACCGGCACCTCGGCGATCGCGATGTGATCGACGGCGTGACCGGCGAGGCGCCTCCGGGCGTCGAGGGCTGACAGCGCCGGCAGATCAACCCCCAGCCGTTGCCACATCAGAGCAGGCCAGCAGATCCTCAGAGATCGCGGGAGTTCGACGCTTCCGAGCGGTTTTGACTGCACGGCACCGCACCATCACCGTGCTTCGCACGCATGAGGATCCCGAACAGCAAACGATCCGTGGGAGCAGCGGGCGGGTGGCGCAGCCACCATCAGTGGTGTTACCTGATCAATGTAGACGTCGAAGATTTCGTGTTCCCCGGGGGGTGGACATGGTACGGATCACTTCGCTTTCCATCGCGTACGCCGTCGCGGATCGCGGATGGAGCACGACCGGCGACAACCTCCGCCTGATCGTTAACGTAAACGGCCGAGACATCCTAAGGCCGATCCTCAACGGCGTCCGGTTCGGCCTCCTTACGGGGGTGGCGGAGCCGGCTGGGCACCGTGTGACCAGGAGCCAGCGCGGGCTGCCCCGCGAGGGCTTCGCGCGCGTGTTCACCGCCTCGAAATCCCCTCCAAGCACCGGGGACGACTGGCTCGAGTACCCCGTCGACCTCGACACGGACCAATTGACGCCGTTGTCGCTGCGTCTCGAGACAAGCGGGAGTGACCTGCTTCGATTGAGATGCCTTCTCCTCTGGGGTACGAGCCAGAACGGGACTGTCATTCCCCTTGCCGCCCTGGCGGATCCCCCTCACCTCAGCAACGACACCGACGAAGGCGTCGCCTCGATCCCGCTCGGCCTCGCCGCACTCACCGATGACTTCACATCCTTCACCGAAGTGTTCGCTTTCATAAAGATCGGTGCGGACCGTAATTCCCGCACCAAGTCTCCGGTTTCATTGCGCTTTTCCGGTCCCGACGGCACGCTCATCGCTGAACCGGCTCTCGATGGGTTTGCCGATCTCGAGTCCAGCCCCGGAGATGACGAGCGATCGGCCGATGTCTGGCGGCTGCAGAATCTCCCGCCAATGCAGCGAGTTTTTGACCCCGCAGGTCCGCTGAAAGTCGTCCTGCGCGTCGACGGCGAGGACAACGCGCAGATCGAGCGTGTCGTGCTGTTCGGCGTGGATCCCTCACGCCGCGAGGCGATGCCCGTGCCTATCGTGAACTTCTCGCCGGTTACCAGCGGTGCAAATCCTTGAGTGGGTGCGCGAAACGATATATCGGGGCGTGATATGCGTCTACCGCTCTGCTTCATCGTGAACGGCCATTAGCCGCGCTGACCTGTGCGCCGTTGAGCCATGTGAGGCGATCGCGAGGGACAAGACACCTTCCTCGCGCTCTTGAAGAAACTGGCGACGAGGTGATCACTCTTCCCCGGTGCGCTCCCACCGCCGGAATGACCGCATTCCATGCGCCACCCCCAGGCGGATGATTCAGTAGAAGAAGAGGAACATCGGGATCAGACTCAGGATCGAGGCGCTCATCACGATTGCCCAGTAGAGAAGCACCTGGTGGGGATCCGAGAAGTCGAAGGCCATGTCATCACCGAAGCTGCGCCGAACGACGCACACGGCGCAGCCCACATTCGTAGGGTGTCCGCGTGCCGATCGACGACGCACGTCATGGTCTTCTCAGAGGGCGATGCCCGTTGAGGGATCCCTTCCGCGCGGACGCCGCCGACGACCATCCGCGCGACGGTCATCGGGGGGCTCACGCCGCGGACGCCGCGCCGGTGCAGGGTCGCGAACTGGCCATCGTCGAGCGTCTGCTCACCTCGGGTCAGGTCATCGAGCGGGTGATCCGGGACGCAAGCCCCACCGCCTCGGGGCCACCGCCAGCAACGCGGAGGTTCTGCCCCGCGTGATCGGCGCGGGTGACGCGGCCCAGCCGATCGAGCAACCCGCAGGCGTGACGAGGTAACCGACAAGCCCGGTCCTCGACACCAGCCGGAGCCCCTGAAGCCACCCATCAGGGAAGGCCGGGGGCTTCGGCGTATCCGGATGCAGCCGGTTCACGCGGCCTTCGAGCGTCTGCGCGCGCTCACACGAGGCCACGGAAGCCTCTCCCTTGATTTGAGAGGGCGGAGGGGTCTTCCAGGGCCTCCCACCCATCACGAGATCAAGGAAGACCCCGCGGAGCGCCGCGCCTGGGCATCACGACGGGGACCAGGTCCACGGAGGCGCAGGCAGACCCGGAGCGCGACCCTCGTCAGTACGAGGCAACCTCGGCGCTTGCTTCGGAGTGCCAACGCTCCCGACGCGCTGGTTCCAAAGCCCGATCGCATGGTCGAGCACTTCAGCAGCTCGCAACTGGTAGTAGCCGAATGCCTCGCGGGGGACGTACATCTGCACGCGGCCCTCTCCGCTGGCGTCAGTCCCCGAGGCTGCGAGAATCGCCCAGGGCCGTCCGTGGGCCAACCCGGACAAGAGAGCCCAGAGCGACACCAAATCACTCTCGCCAAACCTCTCGTCCAGGTCCTCTAAGGCACTGGTCACGTTGTACCGGCTTGACTCGAAGCAGGCGCGCGTGAATCCAGCCCTCTGACCCGCTTGCAGTAGTTCGTTGCGGCGCGTGTTGTACCCGTCCCTACCCGTCTGGCGCTCAAATCGGAACTGATCGTATGAATCCTGGAGCGCCAGCTGCACCGTGCGTTGAACGCGCGTGTTCACGTCCTCGGGCGTCAGGAACCACGCGACGGCGCTGGCCGCCTCGAGAGCGGCCCGCACTAGGACGGGAACAGCGGATGGGGGCGCACCAGCCTCCTGCATCCTGAGCGCACCGGCCAGCTGCCATAAAGCCGTCTGGATGTGGAACTGCGATGTCGTGTTCGTGACGGCTGTCCCGATGACCTCGTAGTCGGCGCGAAGGTCGCAATCCTGACGCCCGACGTTGAACCTCGTGATGTCACGCACGAAGTCGTCAAGTTCGTTCAGCCAGCCCGCATATCGCGGGCTCATCTTGTCCGGCGACTCGACCATGCGAGCGACGCTAGCGCAAGGAAGCCCGAACAAGCTTCCGAGGCGGGCCAGCATTCGACGCTTCCATGCCGCATCGTCACTCGTCGCTAATGTGAGGCCATGACTTTCGGGACTGCGGCTGACGCAAGCGCCGGTTTTGACTGGGGGCTGTTTTGGGCCATCGTCGCGGCGGTGGTCGGGACGCTCGCGCTCATCGGCGTCGGGTTCCAAATCGTCGGCTACTACCGCGACCACCCCAAGCGACGGATCGAATGGTCCGCGACTGCCCGCCGGTTGCTCCCCGCAGACCTGAGGCCCCATGAGTTCGAAGTCAGTTTCCGTGGCGTCGAGATTCGCGATCCGTACATCGTCGAACTGCGCGTCCGCTCAAACAGTCGCGCCGACATTCCGTCGCCATCCTTCGACGCCGGGAAACCGATCACGTTCCAGATCGGACAGCGTGACCCGATCGTCTTTCTCGACGACTCGGAAGCGCGGGGCATCCGCATCGTTCCGTCGTTCGAAACCAGAAACGGGACTAACGACGTGTCGATGTTGATCGAGCCTCAACTGATCCGCAGGCGGGCCTCAGCAACGATGTCATTCGTTGCCAGCGGCCTACCCGACATCAAGTTGGGCGAATGGCCACTAGTCGATGTGGATGTGAAGGCGGCGGACACCGCCGGAGTTGCCCGGCGTTCAGGACGCTTCTTGAGGGAGGTCCTGCTTGGTGCTGCGGTCGCGGCAACGGGTGGTGTCATCGTCGCGTATATAACGAGCGCATTCCTCAGCTAGAGTCGCGGACTTCCCGGCTGGTTGTGCTCGGGTCGTGGTGCGGTTGACTACGCTCAACCCGCGGGGCCCATCGAACTGGCGTCTGACCTTCGGTTTTCAGCCGGGTCGGGCGTCCGGCTGCAAACCTCGCGATGAGGCACATCGCCGCCCTCGCCACAATCCGACGTCGGCGAGAGTGCACTCTCGCCGTGCGACTAGGTGGGCAGGCGGCCTTGACCGCTGGCTCGCTCAATGATGCTCGAACCTTCTTCTCGGCGTTCGACCGCGCGCCGAAGCAGCATCACCGTCGCCGACCGCTAGCGGTAGTAGTTGAACGTTCCACCACAGCTCCTACAGCCGTCGCGGCGCGTTCAGAAACTGCGTCGGACGCCGACGCACATCGCAGCCCCAAGCGCGGTGAGCGCCCGTGCTCGTATTGGTGCCCGCGAAGGGATCCGATCGGGCGAGAAATCTGACGTGCGCGATGGTGCTCGGATAGCGTCGGAGTTATGACTGATGCGGCAGCTCTCCGGTTGATCGCCTGCGACGCGTACACCTTCGGGTACGCGATGATCGAGAACTACCGCACCCTGTACGAGCAGGCCGTCGACGTCCAGGATCCGCGTTTCACCGGGGGTTTCGGTACCTACCGGCACTATTCGGAGCCGTTCACACCGGCGAACACCGATATCGTGACGCCGAACAACGACACCCCGTACTCGTGGGGGTGGTTCGATCTGCGGGCGGAGCCGTGGGTGATCACTGTGCCGGCGATCGACAGGTTCTACAGCCTCCCGTTCCACGACCTCTACACGGTGTACGCGGGTTACGTCAGCGCGGCCACCACCGGCACCGGTGCTGGCCGCTATCTCCTTGCTGGGCCGACATGGACGGGCGGCACGCCCGAGGGGTTCGACGGGGTGACCACCGCCTCCGCGGAGTTCGTCGGCTGCCTCGGGCGGACCGCGTTCACCGATGGGGATGTCGACGAGCTGCGCCGCATTCAGCATTCCTATTCGGCGGTCCCGCTGTCGGAGTACCTGGGCGCCCCCGCACCCGCCGCCGAGCCGCTGTCGTGGCCGACCTGGGACGAGGCCGCCGCCACTGACATCCGCTTCTATGACTTTCTCGACTATCTCCTGCAGTTCGCGCCCGCGCTGGAGGAAGACCGCGACATCAGGGATCGCATGGCATCGGTCGGCCTCGATGGTGGTGGCGCGTTCCGCACCAGCGGCCTCGATGACAACCAACGGGCGACATTCGAACAGGGGCTGGCCGACGGCATCGCGCACCTCGACGACGTCGCATCCCATGCTTCGACTTCGACCGGGTTGTTCGGCACCCGGGATGAGATGGCGGCCGCGTACGACAATCGCAACGTCGGTGCGAAGAAGGGACTCTATGGGCTTCCGCCGGCGATCGCCTGGTACGGCGGCTGGCTCGTCGACTCCGCCGGCAACCCCATCACCGGCGCCACCGAGTACACGATCACGTTCACCGCCGATCAGCTCCCCAGAGCCCGGTTCTTCTGGTCGGCGACTCTCTACACTCTCCCGCAGCGGCTGCTCAGCGCCAACGAGATCGACCGGTACTCCATCGGCGACCGCACCCCCGGCGTCCACTATGGCGACGATGGGTCGCTCATCCTCCACGTGCTGCACCGCCGGCCGGCCGATCCGCTCGAGGCCGCGAATTGGCTGCCCGCCCCGGCGGGCCCATTCACCGTCATCATCCGCGCTTACGGCGGCGACACCGCGATCGCCGAGGGCACCTACCGCCTACCCCCCATCACGCCACGCTGACCCACGAGGGCCGGTGCCCCGCCGAAGGACGGTTTCCGCCATCCCCTCCTGCACTTGCCCCTCGCTGCCGCGCGCAGATCCTTGCGGTGGCTCACCAACAACGCGCAGGCCGAAAGCACGTGGATGGTCCCGCTTTCGCGCCTGGCCCGATGAGCGATGGTCTACTCGACGGACCGCATCGGGATTCGGGACGAACAGCGCCCGATGCCCCTTTCGGAGCGTCGCCGAGCCTGCAATGCTCGCCTCACGTGATCAAGGGGGCCCGTATGGATCCGGAGACTTGGATCGCGCTCGCCGGAACCCTGGTCGCGTTGATCGGCATCGCGTCCACCGCAGTCGTTGCGCTCGGCGGCCTCGCGGCCACCGTCTACCTCTCCCGGCGCGCATCACAATCGGACGCCAAGAAGCGTCGGTATGAGGAGTTCGCCGCCGAGTACACGAGACTCGACGCCCTGTTCCTCGCCGCCATGTCGGTCTTCGTCGAGATTGCTCAGGAGGACGAAGAGTCCGACCACGAGTACGCAGCCCGAATGCGGGTCAAAAACGAGAAGTTCATGAAGCAGATCAACGCTCTGCAAGCCGGGCTCGAAGGGATCTTGATGCGCGGAGCTCCCGACGAGGTATCACAAATCGGCATCGTGTGGACGATGGTCGCCATCGAGGCCTCAGAACTCGTCATGGCCCCCGAGCGTGCTCCGGGCGAGCGTGTACTGCTGCTCTTTGACCAGCACACCGAGTTTCTCGTGAAGGCCAAGGCCCATCTCGCGAGCCTCCGTGAAGGCGGCATTTAGGCATCTACGCGCTTCGCAGTCGTATTCGTGGCCCTTCGGACCGTCGCCATCGAAGGTCGCCGGGTCGTCCGCCCTCGGGGTCGGCGCGGATCGCGGCGGACGACGAAGACGAGGCTGTTCACGCCGTCGACCACTCGTACCTATTCGTGTCCATTCCTGGCCACTTAGACGCACGAAGAACCGCTGCCATGTCTCAGGACATCGGTGACGAACCCGTATCAGGACATCGGTGACAGTTCGGGGTTCGTTGGTGGTGACACTTCTCCTTTATTTGTGAGGGTTGAGCCGCACGGGAGACAGGATGCGCCGCGCCCAGACCCGAGCGGTCCCATCGGTTCGAGGTAGCGGACAGCCTGCCCGTACGAGGATGGGGGGCGTGCGTGGTCACGCTGGTCAGGTGTCGCAGCCGACGCCGTCCTTATCCCGATCCAGGTGCGGGCCATATCCAGGCTGGCCCTGATGGATGGGTGCCGCGCCCGCGGCGCGGACAGCGTCGCAGTTCTTGTAGTAGACCTCCGCGGGCGCCGGGGCCACAGGTGCAGGCGCGGGTTGTGCGGGCGAAGGCTGAGCGGGGGTGGCCGGTGCCGGGGCGGGCGCGGGTTCCGGTGCTGCTTCGGCGACGGGCGCCGCAGCGAAGGTGGAAGTCAGCGCCGGCTGATCGGGGCAGGTGTTGAGAATGTTCGCGATCGCGTCGTGTTCGGCCTGGGTCACCCACAAGCCGTAGTGGGCTTTCACCGACACCTGGCGCGCGACGTACTCGCACCGGTACGCCCGGTTCTTTGGCAGCCATGTCGCAGCGTCCCCGTCGCCCTTCTGAGCATTCGCGGCACCGTCCACGGCGAGAAGGTTCAGCGGATCATTGGCGAAGCTCGCACGCTGGTCGGCGGTGAGCTGCTGCGCACCCTTCTGCCAGGCGTCGGAGAGCGCGACAACATGATCGATCTGCACGGCAGCGGAGGTGTCTTCGCCGCGAACGAAGGTGATGGTCGTCGCTGTGTAGGGGTCGGCGAGGACGCCGCCGTACACGCGACAGGTGCTGTGTTTGGTCACGTCGGTGAGGTCGCGGGCGAGAATGTCGTTGCGGGTGTCGCAGCCGTTGCGGTCCACATCCAGCCAGCGCTGCCCGAACTGGTCGCGGTCATACCCAGTCTTCGGGGCACGACCCTTCACCTCGAGCGTCGCCAGCACCGAGCGCGCGGACCGATTTGCGGTCGCACCTGCGTTTGCGACCGTCTGAACCTGCCCCGCGAACGACTGGTCCGTGATCTCGGCGTCGACAGGCTCGGCACCGGCATTCGGCGTCGTCTCTGGTGTGGCGGTCGGGGTGACGGGAGCCGAGATCGGTGCCGGCGCGGCTTCACGGCCCGCCCCAGCGGCGGCCGGGTACACGACAGATGTCATCAACCCGGCGGCGAAGAACACCACCGCGGCCGCCGCTGTCGCGACAATCGCCGTGTTGCGGGAGCGGAACCGCAACCATGTTCGCGTGCTCTTGGCGAGCGCGACGATGCCAGTGATGAGGACAGTGAGCGCTGCAGCGGCGACGAGCGGCGCGAGCAGGATCAGCAGCCCGAACGTGACGACACCGGTGATCACCCACAGCCAGACCGGAACCTGCTTACGCGTGCGCGCGGCCGAGCTCGCGTCTGCCGGCGGCGGCGGCGTGGTGTTGACCGTGGACGCCATCGTGGAGCTCCTTCGCGCGGGCGCAGTGGATTGAAGGCCATGAGTGCCGGGAAGAACGCCTTCCCCAGAAGGCGGCCTCACGCATGCTACCCGCCGCGTCGGGCAACGCCAGACACGTCTCGACCTCCGATCACGGTGTGCGACGTTCATGTGGCCATCGGGGTGGCCGCGACGCCGACTTACCAGCCTGCTTGCCCAGGCAGCGACCCGCCGTGCGCGCATTGCGGTCGTACCACCGGCGATCCTCAAGGTCTCGTCAGGTTTCGCCAATGCCGCGTCGCATGGGGCACATTTGGTTCGAGAGGTGGCGGATTGGTCGCTAGGGTCGGAGGGATTTCTGGGGAGATTCAATGACGACGCAGCCGCCTGGGTGGTATCCCGATCCGGTCAACGCTACCCGGCAGCGCTGGTGGGATGGTGGGGCGTGGAGCCCGCACGTCGCCAGCAACGGGACGAGCTGGGTCGAGCCGATCCCCGCCACCCCGACCCCGCCGGCGCAGCGTGGCTCCAGGCGGATGCCGGTGTGGGTGTGGGTCCTCATCGGCGCCGTGGCGCTGATCCCGGTCATCTTGCTGTCGCCGGTCGTGGCCGTCATCGCGCTGATCGTGCTCATCACCGGCATTGTGGCGCTGGCGAAGGGCACCCGGACGTGGCTTCGTCTCAGTTCGCGCAAGACCGCGATCGCAGTCACAGCGGCAGCTGCCGCAGTGCTGGTGGTGACCGGGAGCGTCAGCGCGGCCGTGCTGCCGAACACCGGCCGTAGCTCGAACGTTGAGGCGGCGCACTTCGCGGGAGAGTCATCGTCCAAGGAAGCGCGCTCCGACGAGTCCCGCTCGACCCCGACACCGACTCCGACCCCGACGCCGGTGACAAGCACGCGGGATGAGGTCGTGACCGAGGCGATCCCGTTCACCGAAACCTGGGTGGACGATGGCGCCCTTCCCGCGGGGCAGACACAAGTCCGCACGCCCGGCCAGAACGGAGAAAAGGCGCTGACCTACCGGGTGCACCTGCTTGACGGGCAGGAAGTAAGCCGCGAACTGGTCTCCGACGTCGTCACCACGCAGCCAACCACCCAAGTGGTCGCGAACGGCACCTACGTCGCGCCGCCACCGCCGCCACCGCCGGCACCCGCGCAGCCGGCGGGTAATTGCGACTCCAACTACGCCGAAGCGTGCGTGCCTATCGACAGCGACGTCGACTGCGCCGGCGGCAGCGGAAACGGCCCCTCCTACTTCAACGGCATCGCACGCGTGGTCGGCAGCGACATCTACGACCTCGACCGCGACGGAGACGGCTTCGCCTGTGAGCCCTACTAAGACCGTCCCCTGCAGCCGTCCCTTCCAGCGCGACGCTGCGCACATGAGACTGCCGCGCAGATCCCCGAACGCTCGCAACACGATCCTGAACGGGCCTGCGGCCGGATGTGGATAGTCATGTCCGGATGGATCTTGAGTTTGGCGGGCGGGTGGATGGATCCGGCTTGTCAGTTCTGCACGTGCAGGTGCGCTACCGCGTCGTCGACGCTGATCGCCGTGTTGCTGCGGTCGACATGAACGACGACCGGCTCGTATGAGTCGAGTTCGTCCTCGTCGTAACCGGCGTACGAGATCACGATGATGGTGTCGCCCCGGTGGACGAGGCGTGCGGCCGCGCCGTTGACCTGGATCTCACCGTCACCTGCGACGCCTGCGATCGTGTAAGTCTCAAAACGGGCACCGTTGTCGATGTCGACAACGTGAACCTGTTCGTGCTCACGGTTGTCCGCCGCCGCGAGCAGGTAAGGGTCGATCGTGATCGATCCCACATAGTTCAGGTCGCTGCCCGTGACAGTCGCACGATGAATCTTCGACTTCAGCATCGTGCGTCGCATGCGGACTGCACCTCCCGGTCTCGTGGGCGCGTCGCCCGCGCCAACACTTCGCCAACGCCTCGTTTCAGCCTCGCCCGTTGTGGGATGAGATGCAAAAATACCGTCACGAACAGCAACCACCGCGGAGGCGACGAAGTCGGAGCACACGCGCGGCGGGATCCCCCGCCCTCTCTGACGCCCTCTCTGCGCGCACTGCCGAATACAGATCGACCACTGGCGGAGCCTGAGTGCCGCCTTTCTCGAGTGCGCGCCCAGCCTGAAATGTCCCAGTCACCGCGTAACCTCCAGTCGGAGGAAGGAAAGCGCCGATGGAGATCGACTGGTCAGGGCTTATCTGGGAAAGCAGGTGGACCGCGCTCGAGATCCTGTGGAACTCCATCATCGTGAACATCGCGACTCACTGGTGGTTTGGCCCGCTTCTGTTCCTGCTGCTAGTAGCCGCGGGATGGAACGGTCTGGTTCGCCTGGGTCTCTACGTTGCCAGGGTGTTCGCCCACACTCAGTAGTCGCTCGCCTGCCGAATCGTCCACGCTTGCGAGCGGAGGTAACCCTCCGCGATAGGTCTGCCCGCATCCAGCTCGTCGGCGGCGGGAAGAATGTCCGCCATTCAGGCCACGCGAGTTCCGCCCGCGTGGCGGACTGGGCTGGTGTCGGTTCCCGCTTGACTCCGCCCAGAACCCTGTTCGTCCACGCTAGTTTGCGAACGTTTCTGACCTCGTGCGCGCTACTCTGCGCGTTACTACAGCCTGGCTCGGCGTCCGCTTGCGGCGTGGCCATGACGAGCCTTCCGAACACTCGTTAGGATGAAGCTTGATGTCACTCCTGACCGTTTGGAATCCTCATGTCTGACGCAATGTTCCGCGTTGATGCTCTAGAGAAGCTCCAGGCGACTCTCGCGGCTTTCGATTGGACCGGGTTGACGGACGGCCGTCGTCAGATCCTGGACGCGTTTCTTCGCTTGGCCACTACGACGGGCTACAGCTCGGTGACGATGCGGGCGCTCGGTAAGCAGGTGAATGTGAAAGCGCCCAGTTTGTATAGCCACTTCCCGGGGGGTCGGGACGAGCTTGTTGGTGCAGCGCTGCGGTGGCACTACTCGCAGTGGGCGGAGGGCGTCGTGGAGGTGCTCAGGGCGACGAACGATCCGAAGACGTTCCTCGATGTTCTGGTTGATCATCATGTGCGCAGTCAGCTGACGATGCTCGAGAACGACATGTTCGATCTACTGCTGGCGACTGATCGCATCAGTGGGATCTTGCCGGCAGAGACGCGTGCCGAGGCCCGTCATCTTGTCGGCTTGTACGACGCCTTGTACGTCGGGGTTATCCGGGATCTCGGGTACGAGGGCGATCTGTCACGTCTGGCGGCGGCGATCATAACCGTGCTCGATGGCGTGCGGTCGTGGAGCGGATGGGACGGCGATGAGGCGTCTTTGGGTGCAATCGTAGACACGGCTTCGCAGGTAGTCGGCGCGATGCTCGAATCACTATCTCGCGCACCCATCGACGTCCGATGACCAGACCGCCAACTTCGAACGGTTGGCAGTTAGTCGCTAGAAGTATGAGTCGACGATGGCGCGTTCAGACACGTGCTGATCCAGCTGGGACTTGACGGCCACGTGCAGCGGGTGACGAATGTACTCGTCGAGCGCTTCGGTGGACTCGTGGTGAGTGACAAGAACAAGATGCCAGTTCGTCGGCGTTGTGCCGAAGTCTGCGGCTACCCGCAGGTGTGTCAGCCCGGGCACGCGACCGCGCAGCTGCTCGAGGACGTCTTTTGCGAGCACGGCTTGGCCGTCGCGCTGTTCGCGGGAAGACCCGTTGAGCCGGAAGGTGACGACGTGCTGGATCATGAGTGGCTCCGCCTTCCACGGGCGGCGACGATACTGCCGTCGCCGCCCGTGATCATCGTTCAAGGGTCAGTCGCGGTAGTCGATCTCGATGTCGGCGACGTCTTCGTCGGGCAGGTTGATGACGATGTTGTCGGGCTGCCGAGCGGTGAGCCAGATGAGTTCCTGGGTGCTGCTGGCATTGCCCTCGATGTGCGGCATGTGAGGGGGGACGAAGATGAAATCACCCTCCTCGGCGTAGATGATTTCCTCGAATCGTTCTCCGAAGCGAAGGAAGGCGCGTCCCTGGAGGACGTAACCGCCTGTCTCCGCTTCACCGTGGTGGTGCGGATCTGATGCCTCGCCGACCGCGGTGAAGACCTTCCCGAACCACAGGCTCTCCACTTCGGTGTTGCGGGGCGTGACGCCGGCGTACCGGCGCGCTTTGGAGGTCTGGTCATGGTCGAGGAAGGGGAGTTCGTCCCGCTTCTGCACGCTGGGGCGCTTGTACTGGGTTTGCGGTGTGTCTGTCATGGCTTTCCTTTCACGGCGAGCGTGTCTTGAGTGCGGCTCTCGGGAGACGCTGTCGCGGGGTGCGGCTCACCGAGGCGTATGGTGTTGACGAGGTCGCCGATTCCTTCGATCCGGGTCGTCATGACGTCCCCGGACCGGAGGAATCGCGGCGGTTTCTGCACGAATCCGACGCCGCCGGGGGTGCCGGTGGCGATCATGTCGCCTGGCTCGAGTGTGAGGAATTGACTGAGGTATACGACTAGGTCGACGGCTCCGAAGATGAGGTTTGAAGTCGTCCCGTCCTGCTCGACCCGATCGTTCACGATGGTCTGCACCCGCAACCCGTCCGATGGATCCAGCTCATCGGCGGTGACGATCACCGGCCCGACCGGGGTCGACCGGTCGAAGTTCTTGCCCTGGAACCATTCCGATGTGCGACGTTGCCAATCGCGGACGCTGACGTCGTTGAGCACGGTGTAGCCGAGGATGGCCTCACGCGCTTGCTGCTCGCTCGCTCGCTTGACCTGGGACCCGATGACGACGGCCAGTTCGGCTTCCCAGTCGATCTCGGAACTCAGCGGAGGCAATTCGATTTCGTCTCGGGGGCCGATGAGAGCCGTCGCGACTTTGCTGAACAGCGTGGGCACGTCTGGGGGTTGCTTGCCGACCTCGGCGGCGTGGTCGTGGTAGTTCAGTCCGACGCAGATCACTTTCCCGGGCCTAATGACCGGCTGAGTAAGCTCGCCCGGCGCCGGTGCTTCGCCGGGCTCACTGCTCTGCTCACGCCAAAGCGGATCGCGAAGCAGTTCGTCCACATTGCCCGCCGCATAGAAGAAGGTGCCGGAGTCGTCCTGTCGAAACGCTCTGGTGGTCCCTCCGACGAGTGCCGTACCGAGCTTCACAGTCTCCCTTTCCTTGGTATCCGACCGAGGGCGTGCCGTCTCGGGCTGATCAGACGAGCGTGGCGCCGCCGTCGATCATGATGCACTGGGCGGTCATATAGTCGGAGTCGCTGGAGGCCAGGAACAGTGCTGTCCCGACGATGTCCGCGGGGTAGGCGTTGCGGCCCCGGATGATGCCCTTCTCGTACTCACCCAAGGCCGTTCCGGGTCGATCGATGTCGCCGATCTTGTAGAGGTCCTCGTCGAGCTTGTCCCAAAGGGGTGTGACAACGACCCCGGGAGCGAACGCGGTGACCGTGATGTCGTGCTGGGCCAGCGCTTTCGCTGCGGACTGAGTGAGGGAGATCACCGAGGCTTTGGAAGCGCAGTACGGCGCGAAGGTCGGAAATCCTTCTCGGCCGGCCATGGATGACGTGTTGATGATCTTGCCGCCGCTGCCCTGCGTGATCATCTGCTTGGCCGCCTCCTGGGTGCCGATCAGAACGCCCAGGGCGTTGACGTCCATCACCGCGCGGAAGTTGTCCTCGGTGACGTCGAGGAACTGCATCGCCTTGTTGTAGCCGGCGTTGTTGAACCAGGCATCCAGTCGACCGAACGTTTCGACTGCAGTCTGGATCGCCGCGCTCACCTCATCGCGATTAACGACGTTTGCGACCGCGTATACGGCCCGCCCACCGCCGTCCTGGATGCGCTGCACGGCGGCGGTCGCTGCGTCTTCGTTGAGATCTACAACGAGGATGCAGGCGCCTTCCCGGGCGAAGGCCTCAGCGAAGGCCAAGCCCATTCCGCTGCCACCTCCGGTGATCCCGATTACTTTCTGGTCCAGTCGACCGGTCATGGTCTCCGTCCTTCCGGCGCTTCTCTGCGCCATACGTGTGCTGAGCGTGCTGAGTGGGTAGTGAGATCGGTGGGCGCAGACTCTGGCGCTTCGACGATTCATGCGTTACCTTACTAACGATCGTTAGCAAACGCAACCTCCCGGCAACACCGTCGAAACTTGCGCTCACTAACGTTTGTAAGGCTTCGAGTTATGGCAGCTCTGTCTCACTCGATGCGTGTTCCCGTCCGAGAGAAATGAGACAGCTATGACCAACAATCCGGAACCAGACCGTACATCCGACGTCCTCGTCATCGGCGGTGGCCTCTCCGGGATGACGGCCGCGTACACCCTGACGCAAGCCGGCCTCACCGTGACCGTGCTTGAAGCGAAGGACCGAGTCGGCGGCCGCACGCACTCGGATGCCACCGTGCCCGGCGGCCCACTGGATCTCGGTGGGATGTTCATCGGTGCGACTCATCACCGGTCCCGCGCCCTCGGCGAGGCGCTCGGGCTGACGGCGGTCGCGGCGCGCCCGGAAGGCCAGATGTCATACCGGGTAAACGGGGACGTGGTTCGCGCGCCGGACGGCGGCTACCCCGCCACGTTCGGAAGCACGGACGGTATTGACCGCAAGCTCACCGCCGCGTACGCCAAGTTCGACGACCTCGCGGAACAGGTCGGCGCCGACGCACCCTGGAACAGCCCGATCGCTAAGGAGCTTGACGCCGTCACCGTCGCGACGTGGCTCGAAGCAAATGTGGAAGACCCGCTCGTGCGGGCCATCATGACCACCGACCTGAACATCATCGTCGGCGCGGACACTACCGAGATGTCGATGCTGTTCTGGGCGCAGTACGTCGCCAAATGCGAGGGGATGCATGCGCTGCAAGTCACCGCGCAGGACGCGCTGTGGTTGGGCGGCTCGCAGCAGATTTCACAGCGCATAGCCGAGCTTCCCGGAGTGACGGTACTCACAGAATGGCCGGTGCATTCGGTGGTGTACAGCGACGGGGAGGTTACAGCGATCTCACCGCGCGGCCAAGTGACGGCGCCGGCCGCGATCATCGCCATGCCGCCCTCAGCGGCCGCCACCCTCGTCTTCTCGCCGGTCCTGCCCCACCCCCGTCGGCAGTTGCAGAGCCGCGCGCCGATGGGCCGGGAGACGAAGGTGCAGGTTCGCTACGCCCGGCCGTTCTGGCGCGACGCGGGCCTGTCTGGCGAGATCTTCGACCTCGATCTCGGCTACCTCGCGCTGGACGTGACTCGCCCTGGAGACGAACAGGCCACCATCGTGGCCTTCATCGGCGGGCGCGACTACGACCAGTGGTCAAGTCTCGCGGACAATGAGCGACGTATCCGAATCCTCGCGTCCCTCGAGGCCGTGATCGGCGCCGAAGCGCGCGAGGCGGTCGGGTATTTCGAGACCGACTGGCCGACCCTGCCTTACACACTGGGCGCCCCTGTCACCGTGATGCCCCCCGGGCTGCTCAGCACCGTCGGGTCGGCTCTCACCGACCCGGTCGGACCGATCCGTTTCGCCGGCACCGAGGCCGCAGCAATGTGGACCGGCTACATGGAGGGCGCCGTCCAAGCCGGCGAAGCCGCAGCCTCGAGCATCCTCAGCGACCTCGTCCCCGCCGCTGTCGCATCAGTCTGAAGGGAAACCGACATGACCGACACCTTCTCCCGCGACGACTTCCACCGGTTGATCCCCTCCGGAAGCGAGCAAGACGCCGCTACCTACGGGCTCGCCCCCGGGCTGCGCAGCGGCGACCTGATCTTCGTCTCCGGACAGCTGGGCGTTGACTCCGACGGCACGATCCCTGCCGACGGCGCCCGCCAATCCGAACTCGCGCTCGACGCTCTCATCAATGTCCTCGCGGAAGGGGGCGCCACTCTCGCCGATGTGGTGCTGCTTCAGACGTTCCACAAGGGCGGGATGGCAGCCACCAACGAATGGTTCCTTCCCGTCAAGAACCGATACTTCCCCGCCCCGCATCCCGCGTGGACCGGCGTCGGCGTCGCCGACCTCGGCGGCGAAGGCGCCCTCATCGAGATCGGCGCGATCGCCCGCGTCGTGGCACAGCCCAACTAACCCCCGGGTATCACCACCGCAGCGGACTACTCGCCAACCGCTGACATCTCATCGACAATGCAGTACCTCACCAAGGAGCTCACCCCTTATGTCCGACTCAACCGCACCTCCGCCCATCGTCGCCACCGACTCTCCGTCGGACGTACCCGGCTCCCCCAAGAGGCTCACCGGGCGGATGACTGCCACCGCACTCGCCCTCAGTGTGCTTGCCTTCTCAGCACCCATCGCGACCGTCACCGGATTCATCCCGATCGCCATCGCCGTCAACGGCGAAGGCGCAGCGTTCGCGTTCCTCGCCGCCGGAGTCTTGATGCTGCTGTTCAGCGTGGGGTACATGGCGATGACGCGCTCCGTTCCCAAGCCCGGTGCGTTCTACACATTCGTGACCAACGGACTCGGGAAAGAAGCCGGTCTCGGGGCGGCATACGTCGCGACCGTCTCCTACTTCATCATCATGGCGGGGCTGTACTGCTTCTTCGGCATCTCCACCGTCGAACTGATCACCGGCTTCGGCGGGCCCGAGACACCGTGGTGGTTGTGGACGATCGCCGGCTGGGCATTCGTCAGCGTGCTCGGCTACTTCCACATCGAGCTGTCCGCCCGAATCCTCACCGTCGTGATGGTGTTCGAGGTCCTCCTCGTGCTGATCTTCGACGTCGTCGTGGTCGCCCAGGGAGGCGCGGAAGGCCCCACCTTCGCCGCATTCCTTCCCACCACGTTCGCTCAAGGCGACATGGCTGTCACCTTGCTGTTCGCGATCCTCACCTTCATCGGATTCGAGGCCACCGCCCTGTTCCGCGACGAGGTCCGCACTCCCAACAAGACCGTCCCCCGTGCGACCTACTCGGCGGTGGCCTTCATCGCGCTGCTGTACAGCGTCTCCGCGTTCGCGCTGACCACGGCGTATGGATCCAGCGCACAGGAGATCGCGATCAACGAGCCGGCCACCATGTTTACCAACGCGATCATGCAGTACGCCGCGCCGTTCTTCGCCCAGGTCACCTATGTTCTGGTCGTCACCTCGGTCATCGCGTCCGCGTTGTGCCTGCACAACATCCTGGCTCGGTACATCTTCAACCTCGCCGCCGATCGCGCCCTCCCGCACACCCTGTCGGCAGTGCACACCAAGCACCACTCGCCGTACCGCGCATCCAACGCCGTCGCCGGGCTGGTCGTGATTGTGCTTATTCTTCTTGCGGTGTTCGGCGCCGACGCGGGAACGATCTACGCGCGCCTCAGCGGACTGGGATCCACCGGCATCATCTGCCTGATGGTCCTGGTGAGCGTTGCGATCATCGGCTGGTTCGCACGGAAGCGGAAGGCCGCGGGCGAGAATGTGTTCGTCTCCTACATCGCCCCCGCTCTAACCGCACTCGCACTGGGTGTCATCCTCATCTTCGCGATCCTCCGATTCGACCTCGTCGTCGGTGGCGCGCCGGGCGAGCTGACCTGGCTGGTGCTGCTGCACGTGGTCGCATTCGTCGGCGGGGTGGCGGTCGCGTTGTACATGCGAGCCCGAAAGCCCGCCGTCTATCGAGGACTAGGACGGGCGGAGATCCCGGTCATCGACGCCATGATTGACGCGCAGAAGAGCCGGGCACGATCAAATGCCGTGAACCAATAGAGGCTGCCGCTTCGGCGATACAGTCACAAGGAAGTGGGACTGCGCGAAGGCTCGCGCAGTCCCACTTCGTCCGCCGATCACCCCCGCTCGCATGTAGCGCGTGCGTCAGCGGATCTGCGCGGCACGGCGGCAGGACACACGAAGTCCGTGCCGACGGCGCGGCCCGACACTCACCGCGCGTCTGGCGGCAACTCCAGGCCCTTCAGCGTCAGGGAGAATACGTCGGCTGCCCCCAGCGCTCATGACGACCCCTCCCGAACGGTCCTCATCTGAGTCAACGTCTGCGTCGATACTCCGCTCGACGTTTCTGACGGGCCAATAGACTGCTGACGGAGGCCAGATGACTGAGCAACGATCGGCATGGCGAGCGAACGACGTCGTCGCGTACGAGGCGATGCGCGATGCTGCCGACACCGCAATCGCGTTGCTCTTGCGCCTCTCGAGGGAGGGTGCATTTCTGGCGAGTCGCGCTCATTCGGAGGCTGCTGCGATCCGCCGCCAGGTCTTCGAGGTGGATGGATTCGATCGCGACGCCGTCAACGCCACTCGTCTAGCTCTCGAAGAGCGAATCGGTACTCTCTCAGGCTCGTTGCCGTGAGCGATCTCATCCCGTCCGAAGAGGAGACGGCGCGAATCTTCGACGAACAGATCCTTCCGATCGTCTTCCCCAACGCGCCATCACCCGCGAGACCCTCGCTCGTGCTGCTCGCGGGACAACCCGGCGCCGGCACATCCAGAGCAACCGCGCAGATGCTCGCAGACTCGCCGACAGACATGGTGGTGTTGAACGGAGACGACCTTCAGGTTTTCCATCCAAACTTCCTCGCCCTCGCCCGCTCGCGATCGGCGGAGGCGCCACAACTTCTCTCTCAATCGACTGCGAGCTGGGCGCGAAGCTGCTTGCGGCACGCTCGCACCATCGGGCGGTCACTGCTCGTCGACGGCTCGTTCCACTCTCCGGAAGTTGCTCTGCGGACGGCTGACCTCTTCGCTCACCAAGGTTTCGCGACGCGGGTCGTCGTTGTGGCCACGCCGAGGGCAGAGAGCCTTCTGGCTGCGGCATCCCGCTACCTTCTTGACGCTCAGGGTGGCCGCGCGTCGCGCTTCACCAGCGTGGGCGCCCACGATGCTGATTGGAACAGCACTCGCGCACTGATCGGCGAATTGGAGGCGACGCCATCCGTCGACAAGCTGACCGTCATCGGGCGCGACGGACGGGCGTGCTTCGATGCCGAGCGAACCGCTCCCGAGGGATTCGCCGGTGCGACCCGCGCACTCCTGCGGGAACAGTCCGCCTCGATGTCCAGCGGCTTCGCCATGCGGTGGATGTCGGAGCTGCGGTCCATGACCGACTACGCATTGGCCGCCGGCCAAGCATCCAGACCGCTCGCCGAGCTGTTGATCGAGTTGCATGGGGTGGCACTCAATGAGGTGCTCTCCCAGTTGGCATTGCCCGCTCACTCGAAGGCCCGACCGGCAGCCGAGGCGAACCTTGCCCGGCGGCTGACCGAGCTGCGTAGAGCAGCCCCAGCAGTGCCACGCGGAGAGGATCTCGCCGCACCGGCCGTGTCGCCCATTCAGCCCGACCGCGGCATCTCGCGATGAGCCGAACAGTCGGGTATGTGCGAGATCTCCTCGCACGTGGGGACGGGGAGGCGGAGGTCAAGGCGCTCCGCATGCTCGGCGCGTCCCGGGTCTACGTCGACCGGCTCGACGTCTCGGCAGCGCGGCGGCCCGAGCTCATCGCGTGCCTGCAGAATCTTCAGGCGGGTGACACGCTTCTGATCCCCAGCGCTGTGATGCTGTCGCACTCCGTGGAGCACTTCGTGTCCACCGTCGCGCAGTTGCGACGTCGCGAAATCCTCATGCGTTCGATGACGGAGCCCGCGTTGTCGACCGCCGGCGGCACGGGCGCCAGCATAGGTGACACGCTCGATGCGCTCGACGGTCTGCGCAGCCGACTCATCGGTATTCGCACGCGCCAGGGTATGGATGCCGCGATCCTCGCCGGCCGTAAGCCGGGACGGCCACGGGTGATGACGGAACAGCGAATCGCCGTGGCTCAAGAGCTCCGCGCGCAGAAGCGCTCATACATGCAGATCGGTCGAGCGCTCGGCGTCAGCGAGGCGGCGGTTCGGCGAGCCTTGGGCAGTTCCGCTGGTCACGCCCTGCCCAAGTAGCCGGCGGCGTCCGCTCCGACTACGGCGAACGCCGCTAGTGCGAGAACAGCGAACATCATGGCGACGCCCAAGGTCCGCAGCATCCGTCTGAGGTCTCCGCGAAGCGTTGCTCCGGCGATCACAGGCAGCGTCAGCACGATGCAGGCGCTGCAGATCGCCGCGGCGGCAAAGGTCAGTGCCGTGATGCTCGGCTCGTTCATGATCGGCTCCTGGACGGATGTGTCCCTTGGCATCGACTGTCCTCGTGGCATCCGACATCAGCTCTCAATCCGAGCGGAGAGGGCTCCTCGCCTCGAGGTCACTCATCAGCCAGCGGCGGACGACCTCGCCGTGCTCGTCGTCCCAATCCGGCTCGGTCAGCGCCCATCGGTGCATGAGGCGTGCGGCAACTCCGGGATGCAGTCCCGCGTCAAGCACCTCGGCGAGCGCCTCAGCCTCGTCGAACTGCAGGCTGCAGATTACCTCCTCCTCACGGCCGTCGAGCAGCTCTGCGAAGACATGCGCCAGCCGGTCCACCGCTTCTTCCAGTTGATCCCATCCGGCGATGGTGTTCATGATTCGACCTCCTGTTCATCTGTTCTGTCTGACTGTTCTGACGCCTTCCTGGCAAGTGGCGTCGTTTGCGACCGGAGGGTGGCGCAGTGCCGGGTCGTGGAATACCGGAACCCCGGAGCGACAGCGGAGGGGTGAGGATATGCCGCGAAAGCCCGGAACGAAGCACCCAGGAGGGAGCTACGATGACCGGCCAGGAAAGGCTCACCGCACATCAGTTCAGCCTTGCCTGCTAGAAAGCGCGGCTCAGCAGGTCCCGGATGAATGCCTGCCGATCATCGGCAGCGCCGGTAATCAGATCCCGGATGCGTTCACGAAGCACCGCGACCTCGTCTGATGGAAGACTGCGAAGCGGTTCCAGACACCAGTCGAGGTCTTCGTCGATGGTGTAACCCGGCTCCTCGATGGGTTTTTCGGGGTAGTAGGTGAATGCGGCGAACGCCACCAGGGAGATGGTGGCTTCGGCGTCTGCACGGTCGAGCATGATGAGCTCCTTTCCTTCATCATCGGTTCAGTCCGGTGCTATGTAGCGGTGCCGCTCCGACACTGTGTGGTGCCGCCGGATCGGGATGTGGAGAGCGGGGGTTGATTCGGAGGCGTCGGTTCACTTCGTGTCCGATCGCGTCGAGGCGGGCGTTCTCGGCTGCCTCTGCGGCACCCTTTGCGACGAGTTGCTTAACCCGTTCGATGGCTCGTGCTCGTTGCCGGGCGGTCATCTCGGCTTGTCTGGCTGCCTTCTCGGCTTCGTAGGCGAATCGTCGAGCCTCGCTCACGCGGAGCCGGTCGGAAGGGTCAGGCGCGTTCAGCAGGTACGCGAGTGCCCGGCATCGTGCACTGTCCCGGTTGAACCGATCGATGAGAGCCGGCGGCGTCGGGCCGAAGACCTCGGACAGATTCTGTTCGAGCACCTCCCGAGTGGCCCGGATCCTGGAGAAGAACTCGTCCGCGGCGGCGGCGTTGGCATCGCGCTGTTGCTTCGTGACGGTGTGCAGCCGACGTGGCGGCAACCCTTCGCTACGGCGGAGTCGTTCACGACGGCGCCACTCCCGGTGGTATGCGCGCCTGGCTTCGGCATCCTCCGCGTACTTCTCTCGCAGGTGCGCGGTGATGCGCCCCGCGTTCGCCGTGTAGTACGCGCGAGCCCTGTCGCGGGCCTGTTGCGGGTCCTCCCAGTACTTGGCCCGGAGCTTCGCGTTCTCCTGCTGCCTGTGACTGTCTCTCCAACGCTGGTTGCGGGCATTGGTTTGCGAACGGTACCGATCGGGATCGGCCGCGCGCCGTGCCGCACGCCGCTCCCGCTGATAGTCGAGGTATTCCTGCCGGTGCGCCGCGTAGTACTCACGCTGATACTGCCGCCGCGCCTCCCGCCGCTGCTGTTCCGCGCGCTTACGGGCGTCGTACGACTTCATGTACTCGCGCTTCTTGCGCAGGACTTCCTCACGATGTTCGGTGTTGTAGCGGCGACGGTACTCGGAGATGTGCTCTGCGTTTCGCTCGCGCCACCGCCGCTTGGACTCGGCGATCTGTTCCGCATGCTCCTGGCGGTATCGTCGCCGGCGCTCCCGCTCGGCCTCTTGCTGGCGTTCAGCCGCTAGTCGGCGCTCCTGTGCCATCGTGTCGCGTGGCGACTCCCCTTCGTCAGCCACGAGGTCACCACCCCGACCCGACCCCGTCGAGTTCCCCGCCCGCGGTAGGCAGCGGGTCCAATAGCGAGTCGGCCGGCGCGAACCGATCGCGAGGCTTGCGGGGCGTGCCGAGACGGAAGCGGGCATCGGCCTCCGCCGCACTGCGCTTGCCTCTCGGGAAGTACTCCTGGAGCACCCGACAGCCGGGATCGGGGATCACCCAGTGGCAGCGCTCACCCCACCACACCGTCAGGTTGAGTTCGGCTTCCTCGACCGAGTCCGCCCACACGCCGACGACATGTCCGTCGGCGAGCTGAGCGGTATGCCAGCTGCGATCGCCACCCTGGATGCCGCGCACTCGGAGCGCGTCGGTGATGAGTTCGTGACGATCCCGGCATTCGTGATCGGTCGCAGTCGCGCCGCTGATGGGACACGCCGCGCGGATACGCTCTCCCGCCTCGGCAAGAGTCTCGCCCGGCATAGCGGTCGACAGGGAGTTCATGACCGCGCTCCGATGCGAAGCGCCAGGTGATCGATGAGGTCTGGACGGAACCCTGACCAATGATGCTCGGGCTCGTCATCGACCACGACGACGGGAGCCTCGCTGTAGCCGAGGTCGTCGGTCAGGAACTCGCGGACGTCGACGTTGACCTCTTCGGTGATGTCGATGACCGTGAAGCGGATGCCGGCGGCAGAGAGGCATCGACATGTCAGGGCGCAGCGCATGCAGGTGGCGCCCGTCGAATACACGGTGACGCTGATCGTCATCGGTATCTCCGAGAAGCGGGAGCTATGGCATCCCCTGTCGAGCGGTGCGTCTGCTCACCGATCCATCGCTCAATATCCGAGAGCTTGTAGACGACGGTGCGTCCGAACTTCACATATTGCGGGCCACCGCCGTTTCGACGCCACGCGCCCAGGCGACTGAGAGGAACCCCCGGTAGAGAGTCCGCCAGTTCCTGCGGGGTCAGGAACGTGTGCTCGGGATCGTCTGAATGCAGCTGAACGATCGTGACCACGATTCACCTCCACTTGTCTATGTCACAGCTTGTTCAACACGAGTGAAGCACTATCTGCTACGCTATGCAAGAGGTCATGCAAAAGCGTCGCGCGGTTAGACAAACTAGGGAGGTGAAGGTCGACGTGAAGACACCCGATGGTCACGAAGTCACGTGGCGGTCTGCCACCCAGCCGGTCGGTTCCGCGCTGCGCATTACCCCCGAGTTCGTCGCGACGACGGTGGATCGGTCGTTGGGAGTGCAGACGTCCGTCGTCGCGCGGTACGTACCCGAGGAGGGCCGTTACGTCATCAAGGGCGTCAATAGCACCGCTGTACGCGACGAAGTCGAGTTGAACTACCCGACGGTTGCGAAGGTGGGGATGCAGGCGATCGTTCAGCTCGCCGCACCTCGCTGCATCTACCTCACACTCGACGACGAACACGATCCGCTCGCGACATGGCTGAGCGTGGACGATCTGACGACTGCCGAAGGTCGAATCCTGCCCCCGAATCTCGCCGCGGAAGTCGTGCGACGGGGTGGCGGTGACGCGCGCATGGAAGCCATCGAACTGCTGTACGGCAGCGCGGCTCTGGCAGGGCTGCCACCGGCGAAGCTGATCCAGAAGGAACTCGGCATTCCCCACCGGACCGCATCGCAGTGGATCATCGACGCCCGCAAAGCCGGACGCCTCGAGGGCATGAACTACAACGCCGGTCGACCGGCGCGTGGGTAGCGTTCACCCCTACGACAGCGCGAACGGAAAGCGCTACGAGGCGCGATATCGCAAGCCCAACGGCCGGCAAGGGGCGAAACGCGGATTCGTACGTAAACGGGATGCCGAACTCTGGCTCGCCGAGATCGACACCGCGCGTGCGAAGGGCAACTTCATCGACCCGCAGGCGGCGAAGGCAACCGTCGACCTACTGGGCCCGATCTGGCTCGACGCCAAACGCCACACGATGAAGCCGTCCTCGTTCGCCCCCATCGAAACAGCTTGGCGACTCCGCGTGCAGCCGACCTGGGGCGGGTGGGAGGTCGCGGACATCCGTCACACAGACGTCAGAGCTTGGGTAGCCGAGCTCACCAAGACCACCGGTGCGACGGTGACCATACGAACGTTCGGCGTGCTCGCGAGCATCCTCGACGACGCCGTCTACGACGCCCGGGTCGCAACGAACCCAGCGCGAGTGGGACGCATTGGACTGCCGAGAAAGACCCGTGGAAAGCACGGCTACCTCGCGCACGACGAGGTGATCAGGCTCGCGCGCGAGTCGGGCGATCGGAAGCTTCTCGTTCTGATGCTTGCCTACACGGGGATCCGCTGGGGCGAGGCAGCCGCACTCCGCGTCAAGGACATCGACTTCGACCGTGGCCGCATCCACATCACGAGGAACGCCGTTGAGGTGCACGGCAAGATCCACGTCGGCACCCCGAAGTCGCACAC
Source organism: Microbacterium sp. B35-04 (assembly GCF_010634885.1). NCBI lineage: Bacteria > Bacillati > Actinomycetota > Actinomycetes > Micrococcales > Microbacteriaceae > Microbacterium > Microbacterium sp. B35-04. The sequence goes on from NZ_MWLP01000012.1 coordinate 59,336, forward strand.
CGCGCGTGTCGTGCCGGTACCGGCGTTCCTGATGGAACAGCTCCAGCTGACCTCGGCTGGGCTCTCGCGTGAGTCGCTCATCTTCCCCGCGTCGGACGGTAGCTACATGCGTCGCACTCGCGCCGGCGACGGATCGAAGTCGTGGTTCAAGACCGCACTCGCGAATGCCGACCTGCCGATGATGACGACGCACGATTTGCGGCACACCGCGGCGTCGCTGGCGGTGCAGTCAGGCGCGAACGTGAAGACGATCCAGCGCATGCTTGGCCATACGTCAGCGGCGATGACCCTCGACGTCTACTCGGACCTCTTCGATGAGGATCTCAACGCCGTGTCGGATCGACTTGACGAGGGCGCAGCGAGAGCGGGAGTGACTCAGCTCTTCGAGAACTGACATCTGCCGACTCGGCAGCGGTCACCAACTACCGCGGCGTCGCGGACACCGGAGGATCAGGGCGATGCGGGAAGTCCGCAGACCGCTTTCTCGGATCTTGTTCGCAGATTCTTCGCAAATCGCGGTTCTATGAAAAAGCTATGGCCCGCGATCCCAGTGTTTTCAAGGGATCGAGGGCCAGAACCGAACGCGGAGACGGAGGGATTTGAACCCTCGGTCCCCTTACGAGGACTCCACCTTAGCAGGGTGGTGCACTAGGCCTGACTATGCGACGTCTCCAGGCATCCGGGCGCGAAGCGCGGATGCACCCAGCAATCATAACCGAGACGAGCGCCGCTTCTTGCACCCGCTGATGCGGCCGACGCGACACCGCCCGCGATCCCTTCAGCCCACGCGCTCGTATCAACCGCACGAGCGCACCGCTCTTCCCGGTATGCCGTTCACACAGTACGGAGTGCTCAGCGGGACCCTCACGTCGCACGAGCGGGACGACCCGGACGAGTTCGGGCGCTGGTGGCACGTCAACCTCAGGGTTCGCAGCGGAGCGCGCGAGTTCAAGGTGGCAGTCGATGTCGACAGCAGCAAATCGGCAACCGGTGTGCAGTGGAAGACCGTCCGCACGACGAGCGCCAAGCTGGGCTGGCCGATGCTCCCGCCGCCGGCGTTCACCGGCCTCGTCTCCGCGCCGACGACCGGGGCGATCGACGTCATCCGTCATCCCGCCCTGCGTGTGGTCGGCATCCGAAGGTTCCTGCAGCGGCTGTTCCGCGCGAGGGATGCCGTACCCGCCGAGCGCTCGTGGTTCTGGATTCCGGTGCTGAGGCCCTGGCGCTCCGGCGATCACCTGCAGGCCTCGGAGGCGCTGGAGGCGACGCTGCGCGTCGGCGCGCTCACCCTGGTGTGGGGTGAGCCGTTCCCCGAGGGCGCGGCACCAGCCTCGGTGCAGGGCATGCACAACGTCCACCAGAACCAGGGCGACCCCGCCGGCTCGCAGTGGTGGCCCGAGAACGGGATCTGGCAGGATGGCGGCGTCGCCACGCTGCAGGCCGACGGCAGCTGGCTCGTCTTCGTCTCGAAGTTCTCGACGCAGAGCGATCACACCGACAGTCAGGGACATCCGACCTGACCAGCCGGCCGTAGAGGGCGAGCGGATGCCGCAGCCCGGCCCCGTCGCCGCCTGCCGAGGCTACCTCTGCCGCTGGGTGCAGGTGATGTCTTTCGCGGTCTGACCCGCGATGTCGGACGGCAACTCGACCCGCGCCTCTGCCACCGGAGTCTCCGCCGTGGCAGGCGTCTCAGCGGTCGGCGGCGCCTCCGCCGCAGGCTCGGTCGCCGCCGGCGTGGGTGCCGTCTCCGGCTTGACGGCCTCACCCGTCACCTCGACGCCATAGCCCTGGCTGGCGTCGCCGGTCAGGGTCAGCGGCTGGTTGGCCTTCAGCGCGTCGAACAGCACGGTCGCGGCATCCTTCACCGGCATCACGCGGCTGCTGGTGGCACCCCCGACGTAGCGCGTCGGGTACTGGACGAACACGATGTCCTCGTACGGCACGTCCTTGACGGCCATGGCGATCTGCACCATGAGCGTGGGGTTGGTGAGTCCCGAGCTCAGCACGAGCTGCTTCTGCTGCACCTGATTGATCGCAGTGGTCGCGAGATTGAGCAGCGTCCCAGGGTTCGCGAGAACCGAGTCGGACTGGAGCTTTCGCACCATCGACGACATGAACTGCTGCTGGTTCGAGATGCGGCCGAGGTCGGAGCCGTCGCCGATGCCGTGGCGGATGCGCAGGAACTGCAGCGCCTGCTCGCCCTCGAGCGTGTGCGTGCCGGCGGTCAGGCTCAGTCCGGTATGCGGGTCGCTGATGTCGTCTGCGACGCAGACGTCGACGCCGCCGATGGCGTCGGACATGTTGATCACGCCCGCCCAGCGGATCGCCGCGGCGAAGTCGATCTCGTCCTCGATGATCGACTCGACCGTGAGCACCGTGCAGGCGAGTCCGCCGTACTGGTACGAGGCGTTGATCTGCTGCGATGACATCGCCGAGTGGTTGCCGCTGCCGTCCGCCTTCGGGCACGACGGGATCGGCACGAGCATGTCACGCGGGATCGACACGACCGTGACGCGGCGCGGCTCGTCGGAGATGTGCACGAGCATCGTCACGTCGTTGCGCTCACCGTCGGTGTCGCCCGCACGGCAGGCCGAGGAGAGTTGGGCGTTCTCGCCCTCGCAGGAGTCCGTGCCCACCATAAGGATGTTCACGCCACCCTCGATCGCTCCGAGCGACGGCGGCAGCGGCTTCTCATCATCGAGCACGACCGCGTTGGCGGTCACCGTCTGCGTGGCGTCCCATACGCTGTACGCGGCCACGCTGGCCGCGCTCACCCCGAACACGCCGAGCACGACGCCCAGCATGGCGAAGAGGGTGACGAACGGATGCCGCGACTTCAGCGCACCGTGGCGCGCGAGGGGTGCCCGGCCCTCTCCCGAGGGCCGCTTCGACCCCGCCATCAGCCGTTGGCCCTGACGTTGCCGGCGGAGCAGGTCTGGTCCGCTGCCGACTGACCGGGGATGTCGTCCAGTGCGACGGGCGCCTCGGTCGGCGCCGGCGTGGCGCTGGTGCCGGGCGTCGGCGCCGTCTCGACGGGCGCCTCGGTCGGCTGCGGGTCTACGGTGACCACCCCGCCGGTGTTGTTCTGGTCGTTGGTCAGCTCGATCGGCTGGTTGGCTGCCAGTGCGGCCCAGAGCTTCTCGGCGAGTCGATCGTCGGGGACGACGCGGTTCGCATCGGCGGGATCGGTGATCACCGGGAACTGGACGAAGTTGATGTCTTGGAACGGCACGTCCTTGATCGCGAGTGCGATCTGCGCGAGCGTCATCGGGTTGGTGAGCGACTCGCTCGGCGTGATGTTGTCGACAGCGGTCGTGGCGAGCCTGTAGAGCGTCCCCGGATCCGACAGCACGTCGCTGCTCACGAGCTTGCGGGCGAGGCTCGACATGTACTGCTGCTGGTTCGAGATGCGCGCGAGGTCGCTCCCGTTCTCGAGGCCGTGCCGGGTGCGGAGGAACTGCAGCGCCTCGACGCCCTGGATCGTCCTGGGGCCGGGGCCCCAGTTGATGGCGGTGTACTTGTCTTTGATGCCGCCGTTGCCGATGCAGACGTCGACGCCGCCGATCGCATCGGTGATGTTGATGACGTTGCCGAAGCTCACCTTGGCGGCGAAGGGGATGTTCTGACCGCTGAGATCGCTGACGGTCTTGGCCACGCACGACAGGCCGCCGTAGCCCCACGCCTCGTTGATCTGCGTCTTCGACGTCGGCGAGGTCGTCGAGCCGTCCTCACGGGTGCACGACGGGATGGGGATCATCAGATCGCGCGGGAACGACACGACCGTCACGCGGCGCGGGTTGTCGGAGATGTGAACGAGCATGTTCACGTCGTTGAGCTGCCCGCCGGCGTCGGCACCCGTGCAGCGCGCGCCGAAGAGGTACGCGTACTCCTCTTCGCACTCATCCGTGCCGACGAGCAGGATGTCGACGCCGCCCTCGATCGCGCCGATATCGGGCGGAACCGGCCCCTGGCCCTCGAGCTCCACGGCGCCGTCGGCGAAGCTTGCGACCACGTCGGTGGCGGCATAGGCCGCGACACCGGCACCCGACACGAGCACCACCGCGGCGACGATGCCGACCAGCTTCATGATGAAGCCGACCGGGCTCGGAGACGACAGCTCACCGTGGCGGGCCACCGTGCGGCGGCCCCGCCTCGTGGGCTTGTGCGTCGAGCTCACTTGGTTCCCTCTCAAGGATGCTGCGGTCTCACGGTCGCCCCCGGCACATCACTCTGCGGAGGGTGTGGGATTCGAACCCACGGGACATTGCTGCCCACTGGTTTTCAAGACCAGGTCCATCGGCCGCTCGGACAACCCTCCCGGCGCATGCCACCCCGAAGGGAGGCATCCGTCGACAGGCGTCGAGTCTAGCCGACAGCACTGTCGGCCCCATTCTTCCAACGGCGCCTGGCAATCCTCTGAGGAACGCGCCTTCCCCAGTTGGTCCCGGTCGTTGAGCGAGCGAAGCGAGACGAAACGCCTCGAGAACGATCCCGGTCGTTGAGCGAGCGAAGCGAGACGAAACGCCTCGAGCCGACGACTTGCGCCGGGTTCGGCGCGTTTCGTCTCGCTCGTTCCTCGCTCGCTCAACGACCGGGGTGAGGGCCTCGCTCGCTCAACGACCGGGGTGAGGGCCTCGCTCGCTCAACGACCGGGGTGAGGGCCTCGCTCGCTCAACGACCGGGGTGAAGGGTCAGAGGCGGCGGAGCACCTCGGCGACGCCGCCCTCGTGCACCGACGACGTGGTCTCGCCCGCGGCATCCCGAACCTCCTGCGGTCCCTGGGCCATCGCGACCGCGCGGCCGCCGTTGTCGAGCGCCCAGCGGAACATGCCGACGTCGTTGCGGCCGTCGCCGATCACCAGCACGTGGGCGGGGTCGATGCCGAGCTCGGTGCGCACGAGTTCGAGTCCGGTGCTCTTGTCGATGCCCTGCGGCGCGATGTCGAGCCAGGCCGTCCAGCCCACCGCGTACGAGACGTGGTTGAGTCCGATGCGGGCTACCAGATCGACGAAGTCCTGCTCGCGCTTCTCGGGCGACACGACGACGATGCGGCACACCTGCTGGGCCCCGAGCTCTTCGAACGGCACGCGGCGGGCGTTGGTGAGGTTCCAGTCCGCGAGATACTCCGTGTACAGGCGCCGGCCGTCGGGGAGCTCTACGAGATAGCGGGCGTCGGGCAGGTGCTCACGCAGCTGCTCGAGCACGGCGCTGGGATCGAAGGTCTCGACGTGCCAGCGGTCGTAGCGCAGCTCGTCTGCCTCCATCCGCTTGAGCACGACGGCGCCATTCGAGCACACGACGAACTCGGGCGCCACGCCCAGCACGCGCATGATTCCGCGGGTGCCCTCCCAGCTGCGACCGGTCGCGATCATCACCTCATGCCCCGTGCGGTGCGCATGCTCGACGGCGTCGACGACGCCGGGGCTCAGCGACTCGTCCTCGAGCAGCACGGTGCCGTCGATATCGAGCGCGATGAGGAGCTGCTCGGTGGCGACGGCGGGGTTCTCGGTGTCGCGCGCGACCCGCTCGACGAGCTTCGCGGCCTTCTTCGGCGCGACGACCTTGATCGACCCGGTCGCGGGCAGATGCGCGTCGGTCACGCGATCGGCTCCATGACCTCGAGTCCGCCGAGGAACGGTCGCAGCACCTCCGGCACCGTGACCGAGCCGTCCTCGCGCTGATGCGTCTCGAGCAGGGCGACGATCCACCGAGTGGTGGCGAGCGTGCCGTTGAGCGTCGCGACCGGCTGCGTCTTGCCCGTCCCCTTGCCGTCGACCGCGGGCGTGCGGTAGCGGATGTCGAGCCGCCGCGCCTGGTAGGTCGTGCAGTTCGAGGTCGAGGTGAGCTCGCGGTACGCGTTCTGCGTCGGCACCCAGGCCTCGACGTCGTACTTGCGGGCGGCGCTCGCACCGAGGTCTCCCGCGGCGACATCGATCACACGGTACGACAGGCCCAGGTCCTGCAGCATGCGCTCCTGCAGTTCGACGAGGCGCAGGTGCTCCCCCTCCGCCTCTTCGGGCGTCGTGTAGACGAACATCTCGAGCTTGTTGAACTGGTGCACCCGGATGATGCCCCGGGTGTCCTTGCCATACGACCCGGCCTCGCTGCGGTAGCAGGTCGACCAGCCGGCGTAGCGCTTCGGGCCGCGCGAGAGGTCGAGGATCTCGTCCATGTGGTAGCCGGCGAGCGGCACTTCGCTGGTGCCCACGAGGTAGAGGTCCTCGTCGTCGAGGTGATAGACCTCGGCGGCGTGCTTGCCCAGGAATCCGGTGCCGCGCATGACCTCGGGGCGCACCAGCGTGGGCGGGATGATGGGCGTGAAGCCCGCCTGCAGGGCGCGGTCGAGCGCCAGGTTCATTAGGGCGATCTCGAGACGGGCCCCGATGCCGGTGAGGAAGTAGAACCGGCTGCCCGACACCTTGGTGCCGCGCTCCATGTCGATCGCGCCGAGCCGCTCGCCCAGCTCGAGGTGGTCGCGGGGCTCGAAGCCGAAGGCGGGGACCTCGCCGTGCGTGCGCAGCGTGACGAAGTCGTCCTCGCCGCCGGCGGGCACACCCTCGATGACGATGTTCTCGATCGCTGAGAAGGCTTCGGTGGATGCCTCCTCCGCGGCCGTGACCGCGTGCTGGGCCTGCTTCACGCGCTCGCTGAGCAGCTTGCCTTCGGCGACGAGGGCGGCCTTCTCTTCCTTCGGGGCCTGCGCGACGCGCTTACCGTGCGCGTTCTGCGTCGCGCGAAGCTCTTCGAACGTCGTGATGGCGGCGCGCCGTCCGCGATCGGCCTCGACGGCGACGTCGACGGTGTCGGGCGACTCGCCCCGCGCCTCCTGCGAGCGCTTGACCAGCTCGGGATTGTCGCGAAGCAGCACGGGATCGATCACTCTGCAATCTTAGTCGGCACCCCCGTGGCGGCGCCCCGCCGGCTGGTTCGGCACTGTGCGGCGGCCTCCGCCGGGCCGGACGCGCAAGCCGTTCGAGCCGGAGAGGCGATTCGCGTCCTACTCTGGACCACATGGCGGCATCTGGAACGGGCGAGGACGCGACAGCCGACGACGACCTCATTCCTCACCCTGCCGACGCGATCTACGCCGACGGCCCCAGCACCGCCGAACTCGACGTCGCCGCCGCGCAGGTCGAGGCGCAGGTCGAACAGTCGACCCCCACTGCCACGCCGGAGGGCGAGGAGGGCGAGGACCCAGCCGCGGGTGCGGCATCCGTCCCGGGCGACCGGCGGGAGCACGACGCCCCCGACCCGGCCGCGGCGGCGGAGCCCGACGACGTCATCCGTGAGCCCGACGACATCGAAGCCGACACCGCCGACGACGAGACCGGCTACGCGCGGCGCGTGGATGCAGCGGGGCGGACGCGTCCGCTGGAGACCGATGGTGAGCGCCCCTCACCCAAGGCCGCGCTGGTGTACAACCCGATCAAGGTGGACGCCGACGTGCTGCGCGACACGGTCACCCGGCTGTCGGCGGATGCCGGATGGGCCGAGCCGCTCTTCTACGAGACGACGGTCGACGATCTCGGCGACGACGTCACCCGGCAGGCGCTCGACGAGGGCGCCGACGCGGTGCTCGTGGCGGGCGGCGACGGCACGGTGCGCGCCGTGTCGGAGGCGATGAGCGGCAGCGGCGTGCCCCTGGCGATCGTGCCCAGCGGCACCGGCAACCTGCTCGCCCGCAACCTCAGGCTGCCGCTGACCGAGCCGACCGCGATGGTGCAGGCCGTGTTCGACGGCGACACCGTCCCGATGGACGTCGGCTGGACCGAGCTCAGCCGCCCCGACGGCACGACCGCCGAGCACGCCTTCGTGGTCATGGGAGGCATCGGACTCGATGCCGCGATGATCGCCAACACCAACCCGCAGCTGAAGAAGACCGTCGGATGGGTGGCCTACGTCGACGGTGCGGCGCGGGCGCTGCCCAACGCGAAGCCGTTCCGCGTCGTGTACGAGCTGCCGGGCCACCGGCTGCATTCCTCGCGCGTGCAGAGTGTGCTGTTCGCGAACTGCGGCAAGCTTCCCGCCGGCCTCGACCTCATTCCCGAGGCCTCGATCACCGACGGCGCGCTCGACATCGTGATCTTCCAGCCCAAGGGGCTCTTCGGCTGGCTGTTCGTCTGGCGCCGCGTGGCGTGGGACAACAGCTTCCTCCGCCGTTTTCGGACCGGGCGCCGCGTACTGTCGCTGCGCACGAAGGACAACGCCGTGGTGTACTCCCGCGGTGCCGGCATCGAACTGGCGACGCATGACGCGCAGCCGGTCCAGCTCGACGGCGACGAGTTCGGCGAGGCCCTCTCGGTCAAGACCCGCGTCGAGCCCGCGGCGCTCCTGATGGTCGTGCCCCACGGACACAGCACCGACGGCCTCTGACGACGCACCGCACGCTCGAGCGCGCCAGCACCGCATGACGAACAGCACGCCGATCGACCCGCAGGTGTCAAGACCGCCCCGGTGTTGCCCTCGCGGGGCAGGATGAGCGCATGCCCGGTCCCTCGGTCGTCTGGTTCCGCGACGATCTGCGCCTCGCCGACAACCCTGCGCTGCGTGCAGCTCTCGACCGCGGTGAGCCGGTGATCGCGCTGTACGTGCTCGACGAGGAGAGCCCCGGCATCCGCCCGCTCGGCGGAGCCGCCCGCTGGTGGCTGCACCACTCGCTCGCCTCGCTCGGCGAACGGCTGCGCGAGCGTGGCGGCACCCTGGTGCTGCGACGGGGCCCCGCCGATCGCGTGGTGCGCGAGACGGTGACGGATGCCGCAGCCGGCGCCGTCTTCTGGAACCGGCGCTACGGCGGGCCCGAGCGCGAGGTCGACGCCGGGCTCAAGTCCGCGCTCCGGGACGACCGTGTCGAGGTGTCGTCGTTTGCCGGCTCGCTGCTGTTCGAACCGTGGACGGTGCGGACCGGCGCCGGTACCCCGTTCTCGGTGTTCACGCCCTTCTGGCGCGCCTGCCTCGCGCTGCCCGCACCGCGCGCGCCGCTGCCCGAGCCGCGTGAGGTCGGCGGGCCGCTCCGGGGTCCGGCATCCGAGTCCCTCGACGAGTGGGCGCTGCTGCCCACCCGGCCCGACTGGGCGTCCGGACTTCGCGAGGCGTGGGAGCCGGGCGAGCCGGCTGCGCACCGGCGGCTGCGCGAGTTCCTGCACGACGACCTCGCGCAGTACGACCGCGCGCGGGACGAGCCGTCGGCCGGCGCGACCTCGCTGCTGTCGCCACGCTTGCGCTGGGGCGAGCTGAGCCCGCACACGGTATGGCACGAGACCGTCGCGGCCGGGGCGGGAGGCAGGTTCCTCTCGGAGCTCGGGTGGCGTGAGTTCGCGTGGCACGTCCTCTTCCACCACCCCGACCTCGCGACCCAGAACCTCCGGCGGGAGTTCGACGCGTTCCCGTGGCCCCGCTTGAAGCCGACCCACCTCGACGCCTGGCAGCGCGGCCGCACCGGCGTCGCCCTCGTCGACGCGGGCATGAGGGAGCTGTGGCACACGGGCTACATGCACAACCGGGTGCGGATGGTCACGGCATCCTTCCTCGTCAAGAACCTGCTCATCGACTGGCGGCGCGGGGAAGAGTGGTTCTGGGACACGCTGGTCGACGCCGACGACGCCAGCAACCCGTTCAACTGGCAGTGGGTGGCGGGGTCGGGCGCGGACGCGGCGCCGTACTTCCGCATCTTCAACCCGCAGCTGCAGGCGAAGAAATTCGACGCCGACGGGCACTACGTGCGCGAATGGGCGCCGGAGCATCTCGGGGAGCAGCCTCCCGAGCCGATCGTCGATCTCGGCGAGACACGGATGGCCGCGCTCGACGCGTACGAGCACGTCAAGCGCGCCGCTCGCGCGTGACCGGCGCCGGCGCGTGTGACCGGCGTCGCCGCACGTGACCGGCGTCGCCGCACGTGACCGGCCCGGCCGCGAGCGCTACCAGGCGTACGCTTCGGGCGCTTGTCCGCCGGGACCGGGGAACAGCTCGTCGAGCGCCGTCAGATCGTCGTCGCTGAGCCGGATCTCGAGCGCCGAGACTGCGGACTCCAACTGCTCTACAGTACGGGGGCCGATGATCGGTCCGGTGACGCCCGGCTGGTGCAGCAGCCACGCCAGGCCGAGCGCCGACGGCATCCAGCCGCGCTCCTGCGCGAAGCGCTCGTACGCGGCGAGCTGATCCCGGCGCTCCTCGCGTCGCGAGGCGACGCCTGCCGTCGCCGACCGCGCTTTGGCGTCCGACGACCCGCCACTGAGGAGTCCGCCCGCCAGAGGCGACCACGGCAGGATGCCGAGGCCGTAGTTCTGCGCGGCGGGGATGACTTCGAGTTCGATGGAGCGCTGGACGAGGTTGTACAGCGACTGCTCGCTGACCAGCCCCAGGAAGTTGCGCTGCGTCGCGATCTCGTTGGCCTGCGCGATGTTCCACGCCGCGAAGTTCGAGCTGCCGGCGTAGATCACCTCGCCGCGGGCTACCAGCACCTCCATCGCCTGCCAGAGCTCGGGCCACGAGATGTGCCGGTCGATGTGGTGGAACTGGTAGAGGTCGATGCGGTCGGTCTGCAGCCGTCGCAGCGACCCGATCGCCTCGCGGCGCACCTGCCAGGCCGACGCCCCTCGTGCGTTCACGACGTCGCCGTCGGGTGTGGGATCCACCATCGGCGAGTGCACTTTCGTCGCCAGGACGATGTCGTCGCGCACGCCGGGGCGGGCGGCGAACCACCGGCCGATGATCTCCTCGGTGGTGCCGCGGCCGCCGGCGCCGCCGTACCCGTTCGCGGTGTCGAAGAAGTTCACGCCGAGCTCCAGTGCGCGGTCCATGATCGCGAAGGCATCCTCCTCCGAGGTGCGGTCGCCGAAGTTCATCGTGCCGAGCACGATCCGCGAGACGGAGGTGCCGGTTCGTCCGAGTTGCACGTAGTCCATCCCGACATCGTCACACGGCATCCGGACCATCGGGTCGGGTTTCCGAAAACGTTTCCCGGATTTCCTCCCGTGTCGACGCGCGGAATGCGCGCGGCCCTCGCCCGGTTGCCGCCCGTCATGACAACGATCGGAATCATCGGTGCAGGACACATCGGCAGCGCGCTCGCCCGCGCCTTCTCAGGACTCGGCTACGACGTCGTGATCGCCAACTCGCGCGGGCCCGAGAGTCTGGCCGACCTGGTCGCCGAGCTCGGACCGAAGGTCACCGCGGCCACCGCCCTCGACGCGGCCGCGGCCGGCGACATCGCCGTGGTGACGGTGCCGCTGAAGGCGCTGAAGGATCTGCCGGTCGAGCCGCTCGCCGGGAAGATCGTGCTCGACACCATCAACTACTACTTCGAGCGCGACGGACACATCGACGCCCTCGACCGCGGCGAGGCGACGACATCCGGCCTCGTGCAGGCGCATCTGCCCGCATCGAAGGTGGTGAAGGCGTTCAACCAGATCCTCGCCGCGGACATCGACACCACGGGGCTGCCTGCGGGCACCCCCAACCGTCGCGCGCTCGGCACCGCGAGCGATCACGAGGACGCCGTCGAACTGGTCACCGGCATCTACGACGCCCTCGGCTACGACACCGTGAGCGCCGGACCGCTCAGCGAGTCGTGGCGGCTCGAGCGCGACCGGCCCGCGTACACGGCGCGCCAGACCGCCGCCGAGCTGCGCGAGAACCTCGCGAAGGGCAACCGCCTCCCCTGACCCGCCACGGTCGTTGAGCGAGC
>NZ_MWLP01000120.1:0-7831 GCF_010634885.1 Microbacterium sp. B35-04
GCTCGCTCAACGACCGGCTGATCCGGGAGCACCGGGCCAGGACTTGCCCTCCCAGGGGTCGTAGTCGGCGATGAGGTCCTCCTGCGGCGGGCGCTCGGCCTCGGGCACGTGCTGCAGGTTCACTCGCACGCGGTACCAGAGCGAGCTCGAGCCGCGCATGCCGTCGATCATCACATCGGCGGGATGCAGCTGGGCGGCCACGGCGGGGTGCCGCTTCGTCCACTCCTCGAGAGCCGCTGTGGACTCGGACTTGGTCTTCGTGCGCGCCACCTCGATGAGCGGCATCGTCGACTGCCGGCGCCCCGAGCCGTCGCCGCCGCGCGGCGGCTTCTCGGCCGGGCCAAGGTCCTCTGCGAGCCGCAGCAGGCCGTCGAGCGTGCCGACGGCGTCGTCGATGCCGGCGTGCGGATCGCCGAGGTCGGCGAACCGCTGCGGGACGGTGAGCACGGTGAACTCCTCCGGGCGGCGCTCGCGCACCTCGTCCCAGTCCAGCGGCGTGGAGACCCGCGCATCCGGCAACGGGCGGATCGAGTACGCGGATGCCACGGTGCGGTCCTTCGCGTTCTGGTTGAAGTCGACGAACACGCTCTCGCCGCGCTCCTCCTTCCACCACCGCGCGGTCGCGAGGCCGGGTGCGCGGTTCTCGACCTCGCGCGCGAGCGTCTCCGCAGCGACGCGCACCTGCTTGTAGTCCCACTGGGGGGCGATGCGCACCAGGATGTGCAGGCCGCGCGACCCGCTGGTCTTGGGCCACCCGACGAGCCCGACATCGTCGAGCACCTCGCGGGCGACGAACGCGACGTCGACGATCTGCGCCCAGTCCACACCGGGCATGGGGTCGAGGTCGATGCGCAGTTCGTCGGGACGGTCGAGGTCCTCGGCGCGGACGGGATGCGGGTTGAGGTCGAGGCACCCGAGGTTGATGACCCACGCCAGGCCCGCGGCATCCCGGATCACCGCCTCTTCCGCCGACGTCCCCCGCGCGTACTGCAGGGTGGCGGTGTCGATGAAGTCGGGGTGGTTCTCGGGGACGCGCTTCTGGAAGAACGGCTCGGCGTCGATGCCCTTGGGGAAGCGCTTGAGCACCATGGGCCGCCCGCCGGCCCCGCGGAGGGCTCCTTCGGCGACGGAGAGGTAGTAGCGCACGACGTCGAGCTTGGTGATCCCGTGTTCGGGGAAGACGATCTTGCCCGGGCTCGAGATGCGCACCTCGTGCCCCTCGACGTCGAGGATCTCGGCTTCGGACTTCGCGGGCGTCACCCGGCCCACGTTACGCCCGACCCGTGCCCCTGGAACACCCGGCTCCGCAGTCAGGAATCGCCAGTCACCGCGCGTTCGCGGCGCATTTGGTGACTGCGGAGCGACAAGCAGCGCGTCAGGCGGCGAGGGAGTATGTCGTGCGGCATCCGACCGCCGCACGCTCGGCGACCCGCGAGCGGAGGTCGTCGACGACGCCCGCGGTGAGCTCGATCAGCGTCACCTCGAGGGCCCCGGCGACGGCCGCGATCATCTCGCTCGAGGGCTCTTTGAGGCCCCGCTCGATCTCGGACAGGTACTGCGGCGAGACGCCCGCGCGATCGGCCGTGTCGGCCAGGCGCTCGCCGCGTTCGTGTCGCAGACGGCGCAGGCGGTCGCCCAGCGCGTCGCGCCAGAGGGGCTCAGGGTCACGAGGGGAACGCGGCGCCTTCGTCGGCAGCGGGATGATCTCGGCCATGCGCTCACGATAGAACGACAGCGCTGGGCGTTCGAAGTGGTTCCGCTCTGAGCAGAACCGCCCGATCTCGTGCACTGCGTCGGAGACTTGAGCCGACGCGCCGTGCCGAGGCATCCGTCACCGGCGTTTCGTCCGCGGTGTCCGATTCTGTGCACGCGTGCAAGCGTGCAAGCGTGCAAGCGTGCACGCGTGGACGCATCACGTGCCCGCGCTCGGCAGGGAAGCCGAACGGCCGCCCGGAGAACCGGGCGGCCGTTCGTGAGCGCTGTGCGCGGGATGTCAGTTGTCTCCGCGCAGGATCGCGAGGATGCGCAGGATCTCGACGTACAGCCAGACGACGGTCACCATGATGCCGAAGGCGCCGAGCCAGCCGTACTGACGGGGAGCGCCGTTGCGCACACCCTGCTGGATCTGGTCGAAGTCGAGCACGAGCGAGTACGCCGCCATGATGACGACGAGGACGCCGATCACGAGGCCGAGCGGGAGCCAGCCGAACAGCTGGACGCTGTAGATGCCGAAGGGGCCGGCGCTGTCGGGGCCGCTGAAGGCGCCGAACATCATCATCACCACGTTGATCAGCGAGAACACCAGGTAGCCGACCATGGCGATCAGGAAGATCTTCGTGGCCTTGGCCGATGCGCGCACCTTGCCGCTGGCGAACAGCGCGAGCGTGACGCCCACGACCGAGAGGGTGGCGAGGGTCGCCTGCACGACGATGCCGGGCCAGATCAATTCGAAGTAGGCCGAGATACCACCGACGAAGAGGCCCTCGGCGGCGGCGTAGGCGAAGATCAGGCCGGGGCGGATCTTCTTGCGCGAGGTGAAGATCACGACCATCGACAGCACGAAGCCGACGAGACCGCCGATGATCCACGGCATGATGGTCGGCTGGCCGGTGTCGGCCACAGGGGACATCGTCCAGATCCAGCCGGCGACGGCGCCGACCACGAGGATGGCGAAGAGTCCGACCGTCTTCCAGACGGTGTCTTCGGTCGACATCCGGTCGGTCTCGATGGCACCGGCGGGCGGGGCGGCGTACATGCCCTCGAGGTGGGCCTGGGCTGCGGCATCCGTTCCGGCGTGCTGCGCGGTCGAGAACTGCGTCTGCGCCGGGGGCGGGGTCAAGCTCGCCGCCTGGCGGCCGCCCGGATAGGTCTGAACGGCCTTCGGATCCTGGAAGGCCGGGTTGCTGAACGCGGGGTTGTTGAGGGCCACTGCTCTCACACTCCAAGTCACGGGGGTTGAACAGCACGGTGCTGTTGATCAACATTATCCGACCGGCGCGCAGACGGCACGGATCGGCGCTGTGAGAGGGCTTTGAACGGATGCCGCTTCCTCTGATCTCGGTCGTTGAGCGAGCGAGGAACGTGGTCGTTGAGCGAGCTTGCGAGTCGAAACGCAGAGACGAAACGCGCCGAACCCGGTGCAGACCGTCGGTGCGGCGCGTTTCGTCTCGGTCGCTGGCGCTCCCTCGCTCAACGACCGCGCGAGGATCGAGGTCACGGTCTGCGCATTAGGGTGTAACGGTGCCGCGCCGCAAACCGCTCGTCATCGGGCACCGTGGTGCTCCCGGGTATCGCCCTGAGCACTCGCGCTCGTCGTACGCCCTGGCGTTCGCGATGGGCGTCGACGCGGTCGAGCCCGACGTCGTGGTCTCGCGCGACGGCGTGCTCGTCGTCCGGCACGAGAACGAGATCTCAGGCACGACGGACGTCGCCGACCGGCCCGAGTTCGCGGACCGGCGCACCACCAAGACGGTGGACGGCATCGAGCTCACGGGCTGGTTCACCGAGGACTTCACGTGGGACGAGCTGGCGACGCTCCGCTGCCGAGAGCGGATCCCGCAGCTGCGGCCCTCGAGTGCGAGCTTCGACGACGAGCAGCCGGTGCTGCGACTGCGCGACGTGCTGGACGCGGTCCGCGAGGCGTCGCTCGAGTACGGGCGGGAGATCGGGGTGGTGCTCGAGATCAAGCACGCCACGCATTTCGCGACGTGCCTCGGCGGCGCAGGCGGGTGGGACATCGCCGACCTCGTCGACGCGGAGTTGCGCGAGGCCGGATGGGCCGGCGGCGAGCTGCCGCTGACGATCGAGGCGTTCGAGTCCACGGTGCTGTTCGCACTCAGGGAACGCGGCATCCGTGCGGCGTACGTCTACCTGCTCGAGGCGTCCGGCCGGCCCTTCGACCTCTTCGCCGCTCACGGCAAAGCAGCCCTGACGTACCGGCAGACCGCGGCGCCCGCCGGCCTCGACGCGCTGGTCGGACGCGTCGATGGCATCAGCGTCGACAAACGGACGATCCTCGCTCCTGACAAGCTCGGGCGCACCAGTGGCCCCTCGCCGGTCGTCGCCGACGCCCATGACCGCGGGCTGCGCGTCTTCACCTGGACCTGCCGACCAGAGAACCGCTTTCTGATCGGGCAGTTCCGCACGCGCGGCGGCCCGGCGGCGTTCGGCGACTGGGAGGCGGAGTGGGGCATGATCCGCGACGCCGGCGTCGACGGCGTGTTCGTCGACCACCCCGATCTCGGAGTCTCGTTCTTCCGCGGATGACCGCCGCCCCGACCGGCGCGCGTATGGTGCGACGGGACCGGCGATCATGGTGGATAGAGTGAGCGCGTGACCACTCCGGGCATCGTCGTCCAGGGCGTTCAGCGCTCGTTCGGGCCGGTGCAGGCCGTCCGCAACGTGACGCTACGCGCCGATGCCGGCCGGGTCACCGGCCTCGTCGGGCCGAACGGCTCGGGCAAGACCACGCTGCTGCTCATGCTCGCCTCGCTGCTGGCTCCGGACGCGGGCTCGATCCGCATCGACGGCATCGATCCCGTCACGAACCCGCAAGCCGCCCGGGCCGTGCTCGGCTGGATGCCCGACGCACTCGGCGCGTGGAACTCGCTCACCTCCCGCGAGACGCTGTCGGTCACGGCGCGGTTGTACGGGATGCCGGCTGCCGCGGCATCCGTCCGCGCTGACGCCCTCCTCACCGAGGTCGGGCTGGTCGACCTCGCCGACGCGCCCGCCCGGGTGCTCTCGCGCGGGCAGAAGCAGCGCCTCGGACTCGCCCGCGCCCTCGTGCACGACCCGCGCGTGCTCCTGCTCGATGAGCCGGCCTCGGGACTCGACCCGCAAGCCCGCATCGACCTGCGGGTGCTGCTGCGACGCTTCGCAGCGGAGGGGCGCACGGTGCTCGTCTCGAGCCATATCCTGTCGGAGCTCGAAGAGGTCGTCGACGACGCCGTCTTCCTGATGGCCGGTGTCACGGTCGACCCCGCCCGCGTCGAGGCGGCGTCGCGCCGCGCACGGCCGTGGCGGGTGCGGCTGGCTGGAGCCGAGCCATCCTCCGCCGACGTGGAGCGGGTGGCGGGCGCGCTCCGGGTGCCCGTCGAGAGCCTGGGCGTCGACCGCCGCGATGTCGTGGTGTCGTTCGCATCGGAGGATGCCGCAGCCGCAGCCCTGCGCGACCTCGTCTCGGCGGGGCTCGACGTGGTCGAGTTCGCGGCCGCGCAGGGCGCGCTCGAGCGCACCTTCCTCGATCTCGGCGACGGACGCCCGCCTCAGCAGCCGACGCCACCGAGCCCCGTGCCTCCGCGCGCCGCAGGCCCGGCGCCCGTGCCTCCCGCAGCCGTGCCTCCCGCAGCCGTGCCTCCAGCGCCCGCGCCGCCAGCCTCGGCGCCTCCCGCGCCGCCAGCCTCGGCGCCTCCCTCGTCGGCGGATCCCGGCGCCGCGGCGGGCGAGAGCGAGGCCACCTCGTGAACGGTCAGCGACTGGGAACCATCGTCGGCCTCGAACTGACGCAGCGCACGCGGAGCGTGGCATGGTACGTGCTCCTCGGTGTCTTCGCGCTGCTGCTCATGATCGTCACGGCGCTGTCGTTCGTCGCCTGGAGCTCGGCGTACCGGCCCGGCGGGGCGATCTACTCGACGATCGTCTACGTCACCTTGCTGCTCGTGGTGCTCGTGTCGCCGACGCTGAGCGGCAATGCGATCAACGGCGACCGGGATGCCGCCACCCTGGCGCCGGTGCAGATCACGCTCGCGACGACCGCCGAGATCCTCATCGGGAAGTTCCTCGCCGCATGGGTCGCCGGGCTCGCCTTCGTGGTCGTCTCGGTCCCGTTCCTCGCCGTCGCGATCCTGACCGGGGGAGGAGAACCCGCCACGATCGCGGTCTCGCTGCTCGTGCTCACGTTCGAGGTCGGCGTGATCGCGGCGATCGGAGTCGCGCTGAGCGGCATCCTGTCCCGACCCCTGTTCTCCGTCGCGACCACTTACCTCGTCGTCGCGGCGCTCGTGATCGGCACGGTCATCGCGTTCGCACTCGTGGGGTTCTCGATCCGGTCCGAGGCGACGAGCAGCTACCGGTCGTTCGAGTTCCCCGAGAACTACTCGGGCGAGACCTTCCCGTGCATGCCGGGGGAGGAGCCGAGCGACGACTACCCCTGCGACGAGGATGCCGAGGTGCGCTGCGGAGAGTGGCAGACGACGACGCACGAGGTGCCCAGGTTCGACCACGTGTGGTGGCTGCTCGCCGCCAACCCCTTCGTGATCCTCGCCGATGCGACGCCCACGCAGTTCGACCGCAACGGCAACCCGAACGACCTCTTCGGCCAGATCAAGTTCGGCGTGCGGGCGGCCCAGCAGCCACCCGACCTCGATCAGCGCTGGGACGACTGCGCCCCGGATCTGCAGAGCGACCAGCCGACGGCCGAGGAGGTCATCGACCAGTCGACGCCCATCTGGTTCGTCGGCATGGCGCTGCAGCTGCTGCTCGCCGCGGGTCTCATGTGGTGGGCCTGGGCGCGGACGCGCACCCCGGCGGGCCGCCTGCCGTCGGGTACCCGCATCGCCTGACGCCCCGCTTGCTCACCCGCGGTCGGTGGCAGACGATCCGGGGTCAGGCGTAGAAGCCCTCGCGCAGGTTGATGCCGTGCTCCACCCACGCTTTGAGCGCGGCCAACATGCCGGTCCAGCCCTCGCAGTTGCCGAACGCGCTCTTCGCGCCGGCGGCGTCGGCCCGCCAGGCGGATTCCGTGATCGTCACGAGCGTCCGTTCGCCGTCGTCGATCGGCTCGAACTCGAAGGTGGTCGTGGTCTCGGCCTCGAGCCCGTCGCGTGCTTCCCATCGGATGACGAGCCGCCGTGGTGGGTTCGATTCCACGACGGTCACGGGGAAGCGGCCGGGAAAGTCCGCGAAGTCCCACGTGACATCGGCACCCTGCTCGAGCCGGCCGCGGGCGCCACCGGTGGTGAAGTACCGCGAGAGCTGCTCGGGATCGGCGACGGCCTCGTAGACCTCGGCCGCCGGCCGCGCGACGCGGCCCGACACGGTGAACGAAAGTGCGGTGAGTTCTTCAGACATGTTGTAGTTTTATAACATGACGGATGCCGCGCGCAAGGGGTCCGACGATGACCTGGTGGATGACCTGGTGTTCAAGGCGCTGGCCGCGCCGTTGCGGCGACGGATGCTCGATGCTCTGAAAGACGAGTCGCTCACGACGGGGGCGCTGTGCGCCCGCTTCTCGGAGGTCGATCGCACGACGGTGCTGCAGCACCTGCGCGTGCTCGAGCGCGCGGAGCTCGTCACGGGCCGCAGGATCGGCCGAGAGCGGCACCTCGCCCTGGCGCCGCTGCCGATCAAGCGCCTCCACGATCGCTGGATCGGCGAGTACGCGCGCGCAGCGGTCGATCTGCTCGAACGACTGAACGACTGAACGCGCCTACGTGAGGCGCTCCCGGATCACGCGGGCCGTCGCCGCGGGGTCGGGGCGGTGCATCACCGACTCGGGAACGATCACGAGTTCCGCGCCCTCGATGACGCCGGCCAGGCGATCCGCGGCCGTGATGAGGATCGGGAACGTCTGCTCGCCGCGCAGCACTGTCACCGGGGCGGTCACCGCGAGCATCTCGGTGGTCGGAGTCGAGACGTCGCGCACGAGCTTCGTGTCGTAGACCGTCGACTGCGCCAGGGGGAGCATCGCCGGGAACTGGTCGCTCGCCCGGATCTGCTCGACCATCTCGGTCGGCAGCCCGATGTTCTCCAGCTGGAACGTGACGATCGCCTCTTCAGGACGGCCCTCATCGACGTACCGCTGCAGGCGCTCGGCGAGATCGTCGGCGGG
>NZ_MWLP01000121.1:0-10796 GCF_010634885.1 Microbacterium sp. B35-04
AGGTCGCTGAGCAAGGCTGTGGCGGTCACGCCCGGTTCATGCCGCCGCGGCCCGCACGTGCGGGCCCACGTACCGCGCGGACGGCCGGATGATCTTCGGGTCCCGTGCCTGCTCGAGGATGTGCGCCGTCCATCCGATGGTGCGGCCGACGGCGAACGTCGGCGTGAACATCGATCGGGGAAGACCGCACCGCTCCATCACGAGCGCCGCCCAGAACTCGACGTTCGCGTGCAGATCGCGCCCGGGCTTCGCCTCCGCGAGCAGCCGTTCTGCCGTCTCCTGAAACCGCACCGCCAGCTCGACCCGCTCACCGCCGGTGCGCAGCGCGACCGTCTTCATCAGCTCGGCGCGCGGATCCACGGTGCGATACACGGCGTGGCCGAACCCCATCAACCGGCGGCCCGTGGCCAGCTCGCCGCGGATCCACGGTTCGATGCGGTCCGCCGTTCCGACGGCCTCGAGCCCGTCGAGCGCGCGGGACGGCGCGCCGCCGTGCAACGGACCGGTCAGGGCCCCGAGCGCCCCGACGAGGCAGGCCGCGGCATCCGCCCCCGTCGAGGCGATCACCCGCGCGGTGAACGTCGAGGCGTTGAAGCCGTGGTCCATGACGGCGATGAGATAGGCGGTGAGCGCACGCTCCGTCGCACCGTCGGGGACGACGCCGGTCACCTGATGCAGGTAGTTCGCCACAACCCCCCGCCCACCGAGGGCCGGCAGAACCTCCTCTCCGTGGGCCCGGCGCCACAGCGCGCCGATGATGACCGGCGTCCACGCAGCGAGCGAGATCGCATCATCGAGGCGCTGGTCCTCGTCGAGGTCGTAGAGCGGACGGATGCCGCGCCGCGCGCCGAGCAGCGGCCAGGCCGCCGCGAGCCCGGCGAGCACGTCCGGTGTCGCCGACGACACGGCGGCGACGACGGCTTCGAGGTCATCGCGTCGTTCCAGAGCGGCGGCCACGCGGCCGGCGAACGCCCCCCGCGAGGCATCCGTAGCCGGGTCGCCGGTCACCAGCAGCTGCCACGCCTCCTCAAACGTCGCCGATGCGGCGAGCTCGACCGCGGAGCGATCGCGGTACTGGTAGAAGCCCTCGTCGCCGCGGACGTCGCTGACCGCCGTCTCTGCGACGATGACGCCCGCGAGACCCCGCGGCACGTCGATCGGGCTGTGTCCTGTCTTCGCGCTCATTTCGGCTCCTTGTCGTTGAGGGAACCGTCGACACGGCCCCGCCGCGGCGATGCCGCTACAGTCAGTGTCGGAACTTGATCATGCGTACGTCAATCTTGATCGGATCAATATCATGAGCGATCTGCCGCGCCTCACCGCCGCCGAGACGGCCGCGCGACTCGGGGTCAAGCCCGAGTCGCTGTACGCGTACGTGTCGCGAGGGCTGCTCTCGCGCGAACGCGACGCCGCGGGCTCGTCCTTCGATCCGCTCGAGGTCGAGGCGTTCGCCCGACGGCGCCGTCGGGCGACGAGCCCCACGCCGGGAACGACCGTGCGCGACTCGAGGGCAGCGGGCACGCCGCTCATGGTGCTGGACACGAGCCTCGCCCACATCGACGAAGACGACGAGCTGCGCTACCGCGGGCGCTCCGCGGCGCGACTGGCGCGCGAGCAGACGTTCGAGCAGGTGGTGACGTGGCTCTGGGGCATTCGGTCACTTCGGGGACCGTCGAGCGAAGACCTCACGGTGGCGCGCCGCACGATCGCGGCGCTCGGTGGGACCGCCTCCGCACTGGATCGCGTGCTGATCGCCGTCGCGGCGCTCGGCGCCACCGACCCGCTTCGCGACGACCCCGACCGGTCGCAGCTGGTCCGCGTCGGCGCCCGCCTGCTCACCGGCGTTCCCGCAGCGCTCGCGCCAGAGGGCGCTCCGGCGGCGATCGCCCCCACACTCTGGCGCGCGCTCGGCGGCTCGGCTCGTCCCGAAGGCATCCGCATCCTGGACGCCGCGCTCGTGCTCGTGATCGACCACGACCTCGCCGTCTCGACGCTCGCCGCGCGGGTGGCGGCCTCGGCACGCGCATCGGGCTACGCGGTGGTCACCGCCGCGCTGGGCGCATTCGACGCACCTCTGCACGGCACGGCGAGCCGTGCCGCCGTCCGCATGCTGCGGGCAGTGCATGACGGCGAGCCGGCGTCCACGGCGATCGCCCGCGCGGTGCGCGACGGCGGGCGCGGCATCCCGGGCTTCGGACAGGCTCTGTATGCCGGCGGCGACATGCGCGCGATCGTGCTGCTCGATCTGCTGCGCGAGATGCCGCAGAGCGCGGACGTGCTGGCGGCGGTGGAGGCGGTGGCCGATGAGGTCGCGCGCCGGGCCGAAGCGCGGCCCAACCTCGACCTCGCGCTCGCGGCGCTCACGCTCTGGGCGGAGTTGCCCGACGACGCGGGCGCCGTCATCTTCGCGACCGGCCGCATCGCCGGATGGATCACGCATGCGCTCGACGAGTACGACGAGCGCCCCATGCGGCTGCGGCCCCGCGGCCGCTACGTCGGTCCCGGCCCCGAGTGAGGCCGGCGCATCCAGGCGACGATCTGCGGGGCGAGCCCAGCGGCGATCTCCGCCGGCGGACGCTTGCGGCCCTTCACCTCGAAGGAGTGCCCGCCGCCGTCGATCCACATGATCTCGGCCTCCTGGCACGAGGCGACCGCCGCCTCGAGCTGGTCATGGGGATCGATGAAGGGATCGTTGGTGCCCTCGACGAAGAGCTGCGGCTGCGGCACATCGGGCAGGTGCGCCGTGCGGGCCCTGTCCGGGCTTCCCGGCGGGTGCAGCGGGTAGCCGAGATAGACCAGGCCCGATGGGTCGATCACGCCCTCCGCCGCCGCCATCGACGCCATGCGCCCGCCGTACGACTTGCCCAGCGCGAAGACCGGGGCGTCAGCAGCCCTCGCGACCATCTCGGCGTGGACCGCCGCCCACGTCGCGACCGCGTGCGCCGCGGGTCCCGGCATCCGTCTTCCGGCTTCGACGTACGGGAAGTTGAAGCGCAGGGTCGCGACGCCCTCGCGTGCGAGGGCGTCGGCGAAACCGGTGAGGAACGGATGCCGGTACCCGGCGCCCGCGCCGTGCGCCAGGGCGGCGAAGGCCCACGGCGACGCCGGTGCCACGAGGTCGGCTGAGACGTCGGCGCTCCCGTTGGGCAGCGCCACGGCGATCCGCGAGGAATCGCCGGCGGCGATCATGCGCGGTCGCCGTCCTCGCCGCGCGGCTCGTTTGACGCGTCGGCGCGATCGGCCCCGGTATCCGCCGGGGCGGGATCCGGTGCGGTGGCCGGGAGAGGATCCGTGGTGTCAGCCCGGCCGGGGTCCGTCGGCGCGGCTTCGGCCGCGGCATCCGTGGTCGGCGCGACCCGCTCGCCGTACTTCGGCGGCTCCGGCGGGGATGGCTGGGCGGGTGCAGCGGGCGTCGCAGGGCCGGCAGGTGCCGGCGACGCGGCGCGCGCGGCCGCGGGAGCGGACGCAGCGGGGGCCGTCGGCGCCTGGGGGCCGAGCACCTGACGCGCGCGATACATGCTCTTGTCGGTCACGGTGATCTCGTAGTGGTCGGCGACGACCTGCATGACCGACGCGTAGTCGCGCCGACGACGGACGAACGAATACGTGACGATGCTGAGCAGCATGCCGATGGCGATGCCCACGAACAGCACGCCGACGAACGCCTGGATGGGTACCGACGGGGACCCGATCACGAGGATCGCGGAGAAGAGCAGTCCGAGGAGGAGCCCGTTGACGGCACCCGAGCGCGCGGCCGACGCGTAGCCGAGGCGTCCCGTGATCCGCTCGATCGATCGGAGCCCCTGGCCGACGATCGCGATGTCGCGCGCCGGGATGTCGGCTGCGATGAGCGACGACACCGCCTTCTGCGCCGCCTCGTACGTCGGGAAGCTCGCCACGGCCTGACCGACCGCGTCGGATCCCTGCGCGGAGCGCCCTCCCATCATGGTCATCTCCCCATCCTCCCATGGCACGCGGACTACGCTGGGACGTGTGAGCACGCAGAGGGTTTTCGTCGCGCGCCTGTCCGGGTGCTCGGTCTTCGACCCCGCCGGCGACCGTCTCGGCAAGGTCCGCGACGTCGTCGTCATCTACCGAAAAGACGATCCGCCCCGCGTGATCGGGCTCGTGGTCGAGATCCCCGGGCGCCGCCACGTCTTCGTGTCGATCGGCCGCGTCACCTCCATCGCCACCGGCCAGGTCATCACCACCGGCCTCATCAACGTGCGGCGCTTCCAGCAGCGCGGCGGCGAGGTGCGGGTCATGGCAGAGATGCTCGGCCGCAAGGTGTTCTTCGCCGACGGCTCCGGCACCGCGGTGATCGAGGACGTCGCGATCGAGCGCAACCGGCTCGGCGAGTGGGATGTCGGCCAGCTCTTCCTGCGCAAGCCCAAGACGAGCGCGTCCCCCTTCGCCAAGGGTCCGACGACGTTCGCGACCTGGGATGCCGTGCGCGAGAGCCAGGTGCCCGGCGAGGCGCAGTCAGCCGAGCAGCTCGTCGCGACATACTCGGAGCTGCGGCCCGCCGATCTCGCCAATACGTTGCTCGACCTTCCGGAAGACCGACTTCTCGAGGTCGTGGACGAGCTCCCCGACGACCGGCTCGCCGACGCCCTCGAAGAGATGCCCGAGGGCGACCAGGTGCACATCCTGGAGGCTCTCGACGACGAGCGCGCCGCCGACATCCTCGACGCCATGGAGCCGGACGACGCGGCCGACCTCCTGGGTCAGCTGCCGGAGGACCAGCGCGAGGAGTTCCTCGACCTCATGGAGCCCGAGGAGGCCGAGGACGTCCGCGCCCTGCTGAAATACGGCCCCGACACGGCGGGCGGTCTCATGACCAGCGAGCCCATCGTGCTGTCCGCCGACGCCACGATCGCCGAGGCGCTCGCGCTCATCCGCCGCCACGAGCTGCACCCTGCACTCGCCGCCGCGGTGTTCGTGACCCTCCCCCCGTACGAGACGCCGACCGGCAGGCTGCTCGGCACGGTGCACTTCCAGCGGATGCTGCGCTACCCGCCGCACGAGCGCCTCGGCGCCATCATCGACGACACGCTCGATCCCATGCCCGCGACCGCATCCGCCGCCGAAGTGGCGCGCCTGCTCGCGTCGTACAACCTGGTGTCTCTGCCCGTCGTGGACCCCGCACACCGGCTGGTCGGGGCGGTCAGCGTCGACGACGTGCTGGACTACCTGCTGCCCGAGGACTGGCGATCCCATGACGCCGAGGACGACGAACGGCGTCCGGCGTCCGAAGCCGTTCCGACGACGACCGCGAGCACGCTGACCTTCGGCACCGGCAAGGGCGGCGGGAGGAGGCGCTGATGGCACGCACCAATCGCCACCCCTCGCTCGACGCGCCCCGCGGACGCTCGGGCATGCTGCAGCGCAGCCCTCAGCCGTCCAGCGACAGGTTCGGGCGCTTCTCCGAGGCGTTCGCCCGCGCGATGGGAACCTCGGGCTTCCTCATCGGCATGACGATCTTCGTCGCGGTGTGGTTGGCATGGAACATCTTCATGCCGCCTGCGCTCCAGTTCGACCCGTCCGCGACGAACTTCACCCTGCTGACGCTGATCCTGTCGCTGCAGGCCTCGTATGCCGCGCCCCTCATCCTGTTGGCGCAGAATCGGCAGGACGACCGCGACCGGGTGCAGATCGAGCAGGACCGCCAGCGCGCCGAGCGCAATCTCGCCGACACCGAGTACCTCGCCCGCGAGGTGGTCGCACTGCGCATGGCGGTCAACGACTTCGCCGACCAGGTCGTGACGCGCGAGGTGCTCCGCACCGAGCTGCGAGCCCTCCTCGAGAAGCTCGACAACAGCCCCGAGGTCGACGAGGGCGCCACGCGATGACCACGGCACACGCGGACGCCGTCCGCACCGCCGTCGGTGCTGTGCCCGACCCGGAGCTGCGCCGTCCGATCGGCGAGCTCGACATGGTCCGTGAGATCTCCGTCCACGATGGCGTCGCGCACGTCGCGATCGCCCTGACCATCGTCGGGTGCCCGGCGGCGGACCGCATCGCGTCCGATGTGCGCGGGGCTGCGGCATCCGTCCCGGGAATCACGGATGTCGCTCTCGAAGTCGGCGTCATGACTCCGGCCGAGCGGCATGCCCTCACCGAACGCCTGCGGGGCGGCCGCACGCGCGAGATGCCCTTCGGCCCCGGCACGCTCACGCGCGTGATCGCGGTCACCAGCGGCAAGGGCGGCGTGGGGAAGTCCACCGTGACAGCGAACCTCGCCGCCGCGCTCGCCGCCCGGGGCCTTGCGGTCGGACTCGTCGACGCCGACGTGCACGGCTTCTCCATCCCGGGCCAGCTGGGCCTCGTCGGACCCGACGGCGCCGTGCCGCAGCCGACGCGGGTCGACGACCTCATGCTGCCGCCCGTCGCCCACGGGGTGAAGGTCATCTCGATCGGGATGTTCCTGCGCCGCCGCGACGGCGAAGAAGCCGTGGGTGCCGTCGCCTGGCGCGGCCCCATGCTGCACCGCACCGTGCTGCAGTTCCTGACCGACGTCTACTTCGGCGACCTCGACGTCCTGCTGCTCGACATGCCGCCGGGAACCGGCGACGTCGCGATCTCGGTCGGACAGCTGCTGCCGAACGCCGAGGTGCTCGTCGTGACGACGCCGCAGGCCGCAGCGTCCGACGTCGCCGTGCGCAGCGGCCTGGTGGCTCGTCAGACGGGGCAGCGTGTGATCGGCGTGATCGAGAACATGTCGGCCATGACCCTGCCGGACGGCACGACCATCGACCTCTTCGGCACCGGTGGCGGCTCCGCCGTCGCCGCGGCGCTGTCGCAGCCTGATGCCGAGGTGCCGCTGCTGGCATCGGTGCCGCTCAGCCCGACGCTGCGGACGGACGCGGATGCCGGCATCCCGGCCGTCATCGCGCATCCCGACGATCCCGCGGCGCAGGTGATCGCCGGCGTGGCCGCGGAGCTCGCGCGGACGCCACGCGGCCTGTCGGGACGCGCGCTCCCGTTCCGCCCGCAGTGACGCAGGATCGGCGTCAGGTCGCCTCGCTGTCATAGGGGGTCGGGCCGTCTGCCGGGCCACGGAAGGGCGAGCGCACCGGCGCGGTCGGCGGCGTCGGTGCGGTGGTGTCTGCCGTGGTCTTCGCTGAGCCGGCGACGCTCGCCACGGGTGCGTCGTCGAGCAGCGCCTCGCGGATGATTCGCCGCGGGTCGTACTGGCGCGGATCGAGGGTGCGCCAGTCGACGTCGTCGAAGTCCTCACCCATCTCGTCACGCACCCGGGTGCGCGCCGTCGACACCCACTCACGAGCCCGCTTCGTCAGTCCCGCGAGGGACTCCGCATACCGCGGCAGACGCTCGGGCCCGAGGATGAGTGCCGCGACGAGTCCGATCAGCAGAAGCTTCTCGATCGTGAGGCCGAAGATCATGCCTTCAGATTACCGCCGTGCCTGAGCGTTCAGTGCCGCGTGGCCCCGTAGGCTGGCACGCGGGAGGATGCCGATGGGAGAGCAGAGCGCGAACCAGCGGTTCGTCGACGAGGCGACGAGCGAGCCGGAGCACATCGCGCGTGCGCGTGCGCACGCGCTCGAACTCGGCGCCGCACCGATCAGCCCGGCGGTGGGCGCCCAGTGCGCGGTGATCGCGGCGGCATCCCAGGCGCTCAACATCGTCGAGATCGGCACAGGCGCCGGCGTGTCCGGCCTCTGGCTGCTTCACGGCTCGCCGCGCGCGACCCTGACGACGATCGACAAGGAGCCGGAGCACCTCGGCGCCGCACGTCAGGCATTCGCCGAAGCCCGCATCCCTCCGGCCCGTGCCCGCTTCATCACCGGGCGCGCCGCAGAAGTGCTGCCGCGCATGAACGAGGCCTCCTACGACATCGTGCTGGTGGATGCCGACCCCGACGGTGTCATCGAATACGTCGAGCACGGCCTTCGCCTGGTGCGCGCCGGTGGCACCGTGCTCGTCCCGCGCGTGCTCGCGGGCGGAGGTGTGGCCGACCCGGTCCGCCGCGACCCGGTGACCACCGCGTACCGCTCGCTCATCCAGGAGACCCAGGCGTCATCGGCCGTCATCGGCGCGCTGTCGATTACGGGTGAGGGGCTGCTGCAGCTCACCACCGTCGCTCAGCCCTGAAACTTCCGCCAAAAGCGCGAATGGCCGGTCCCGTCGGACCGGCCATTCGCGTAACGTGCGTCTACGCGGCGTTGACGACGCCGCTCAGGACGTCGTAGAGCTCCTTGGCCTCAGCATCGTTCACCGAGACGACCAGACGACCGCCTCCCTCGAGCGGCACGCGCACGATGATGAGTCGACCCTCCTTCACGGCCTCCATCGGCCCGTCTCCGGTTCTCGGCTTCATGGCTGCCATTGCGGCTCCTTTTCATCGATGGTCTGCAGGTCAAGTTTATCGTGAGGGCAACCGCCCCGGGCACGCCTGGGGAAAGCGGCATCCGCTGACGCGTCATTTCCGTTCATGCGGGTCAGGGCACCTGCCAGGTGCTGTTGCCCAGCGCGTACATGTTGTAGATCCACCACCACTGGCCGGCGAGGCACGCGATGAGCACGCCGACCCGCCACACGGGCGAACGCGGCACGGCGAACGCCCCCCACAGCGGGGACAGCGGCACGAGCAGACGGAAGATGCTCGACTGCGGGAAGAACACCAGCAGCAGATACAGCAGGTAGCTCGCGCTCCAGAGGCGGATCTCGATGCCCAGCCTGCGAACCGCCGGGAGGAACGCCAGCGCCGCGCCGATCAGCAGGACCCCCGCCCCGACCAACGCGTAGCCGAGGGCCAGCGGAAGATGCCACATCGTCTCGAACCAGAACGACACCCCGGCGAGGAACGGTTCGAACGGCGCGAAGGTCGGATCGCCGGGCACCCAGTTGCGCCGCCAGGCGAGTTCGGTCGCGAGGTACGCTCCCGGTTCCCCGGTCACCCAGCCGGAGATGACCTGCCAGGCGAACCCGGCGACGGCAGCCAGCAGGCCGAGCGCGATGATGTGGGCGATCTCCGGCGCACGGAGCGGTTCGCGCACCCGGTGGAACCACCTCCAGATGCCGAAGAGTCCCAGGAACAGCGCGAAGGCCAGCACGCCGGGACGCGTGAACGCCATCAGCGGGATGAGCAGGTACAACCAGACGTAGCGTCGCCGCGTCACGCACCACAGCGCGCAGAACAGCCAGAAGAGGTTTAGCGCCTCGGCGTACCCCACCTGGAACAGGGCGGCGAGCGGGCCGCTGGCGAAGAAGGCCACCGCCCACAGGGTCGCCGATTCATCCAGGCGCAGGCGGAGCAGGTGATAGAGAGCGACGGATGCCCCGTACCCGGCGACGAGCGACACGATCAGCGCACCGGTGCCCCATTGACCGCCGAACGGCACGGAGACGCCCTGCGCGAGATACGGATACAGCGGCAGGAAGGCCCAGGCGTTCTCCGCGACCTGCCCGGCGTCGGTCAGCGGCAGCGAGGTGGGGTACCCCGAGAAAGCCACCAGCCAGTACCACGCACCATCCCAGGCGACGACGGTGTCCGCGAGGCCGGCATCCGCCCCCATCCGGCTCTGAAAGCCCGACAGCTCTGCGGCCAGGGAGAGGAACAGCGTGGTGACCAGCCGCGCAGCCAGGTAGATCGCGGCGACGCGGAGCGCGACGCGACCGTGCGAGGACTGCGGCACGGGGGCGGTCGTCAGCTGGTCGCCAGCCACGCGCGCAGTCCCTGCTCGACCGCCACGATCTGAGACAGCGGCACGCGCTCCTCGTCGTGGTGGGCGAGGTGAGGGTCTCCGGGCCCGTAGTTGACCGCAGGCACGCCCAGGGCGCTGAAGCGGGCGACGTCCGTCCACCCGTACTTGGGACGCGGCGACGCGCCCACAGCCGCGAGGAACTCCTGGGCCAGTGGAGCGTTGAGGCCCGGGCGGGCACCCGCCGCCGCGTCGACGATGTCGACCTCGAAGCCCGAGAAGACCTCCTTGACGTGACCCGCCGCCTCGGCGACGTCCCGGCTCGGAGCGAAGCGGTAGTTGACCTCGACCTCGCAGAGGTCGGGGATCACGTTGCCGGCCACGCCTCCGCGGATGCGCACGGCGTTGAGGCCCTCCCGGTAGACCAGTCCTTCGACCTCGACGTCACGCGGCTCGTACTCCGCGAGCCGGCCGAGGATCGGCGCTGCCCGGTGGATCGCGTTGTCGCCGATCCAGGCCCGCGCGCTATGGGCACGCACGCCGTGCGTGCGGACGATCGCGCGCAGGTTGCCGTTGCAGCCACCCTCGACCTCTCCGTTGGACGGCTCTCCGAGGATCGCGAAGTCGCCGGCGAACAGATCGGGCCGCGTCCGCGCCAGGCGCGTGAGTCCGTTGAGGTCGGCGTCGACCTCCTCGTGGTCATACCACATCCAGGTGATGTCGACTCTGGGAGCGATGAGCTCGGCCGCCAGCTTCAGCTGCACGGCGACGCCGGCCTTCATGTCCACGGTGCCCCGGCCCCAGATGAAGGGCTCGCCCTCGACGTCGATGTCCCTCGTCGGGATGTTGGCATTGATCGGGACGGTGTCGATGTGGCCGGCGATCACAACGCGCTGAGCACGGCCGAGGTTGGTGCGGGCGACGATCGTGTCGCCGTCACGGTAGACCTCGAGGTGGGCCAACGCCGAGATCTCATCGAAGATGGCATCGGCCAGGAGCTTCTCGTCGCCCGACTCACTCGGAATGTCGCAGATGATGCGAGTCAGTTCGGCAGAGGACAGCGACAGATCGAGCGCAGGCATCCCCCGAGTCTACCGAGGCGAAATGCCGCCGTTAACGCGTAATGGCCAC
>NZ_MWLP01000122.1:0-8616 GCF_010634885.1 Microbacterium sp. B35-04
GGGGTGAGGTGCATAGCGGTCGTTGAGCGAGGGAGCGCGAGCGACCGAGACGAAACGCGTCGGGCCGGCCGGCGGCGCCCGGCGCGGGGCGTTTCGTCTCGCTCGTTCCTCGCTCGCTCAACGACCGCGGGCTGAGCGGCGACGAATCGGGTGGTGAGCTCGCCGAGGCGCGAGATGCGCACGGTGAGGGCGTCGCCGTCGGCGAGCGGCCGGTGCGCGTCCTGGGCGGCGGGCAGCTTCTGCGGCGTCCCGGTCGAGACGACGTCGCCCGGCTCGAGCGTCAGCACCTGGCTGAGGTGATGGATGACGTAGGCCACGCTGAAGATCGTGGTCGACGTGGACTGCGACACGGTCACGGTGCCGTCGCGCACGACCTCCACGAGGAGGTCCTGCGGGTCGCCGATCTCGTCGGGCGTGACGACCCACGGGCCGAGCGGCGCGAACCCGTCGGAGCACTTGCCGAGCGCCCACTGGCTCTGCCGCCGCTGCCACGCCCGGTCCGACACATCGTTGAGGATCGTGTAGCCGCCGACGTGGTCGAGGGCGTCCTCCAGCGCGACCTGCTGCGCACGGCGTCCGATGACGACGGCCACCTCGCCCTCGTAGTCGACGTCCGTCGCGCCGGGCGGGATCACGACCGGCTCGTTCGGGCCGGCAAGCGTGTTCGGGGTCTTCACGAACACATCGGGGTACTCCGGATCGTTCGCGGTGGGATCGACGCCGTCCGGCACGTGCCCGCGGTAGTTGTAGCCCAGGCAGAGGATCTTGCCCGGCGCCACCGGTGCGAGGAGCCCCGCGGCGTCGAGCGCAGGCAGTGGCTCCGCCCCGCCGGTCGTCTGCTCGGCCGCAGCCACCTGCGCGCGCGCAGCCGCCAAGGCCGCGGCATCCGTCAGAAGTTCCACGACCGAGCCGGCGAACCCACCGAGATCGAGCACCCGATCGCCGTCGGCACCGGCGACCACGGCACCGGGTCGCGCGGCGCCGTCCGAGCCGGCGTACGTGACGAGCCTCACCAGTACTTCCTCCAGTCGGGGCGCACGACGCGCATCAGAGCCTCGAGGTAGAAGTAGTCGCCCCAGAGCGTGCCCTCGTCGACGCCGTTGCCCTTGGGCAGGTCGTACACCGAATGAAGGATGAGCGCATCCGAGTCCTCGGGCGTCGCCGGCGTGTACTTCGCGATGAGCGACGCGAGCATGCCGTGTGCCCGGGCCGTCCAGGCGGCTGCCCGGTCGGCATCCGTCTCGACCTTGGCGAGCTCGAGCAGACCGCACACCGCGATGGCCGCGGCCGAACTGTCGCGCGGGGCGTCGCTGCCGTCGGTGTAGACGAGGTCCCAGAAGGGCACCTCGTCGGCCGGCAGGTGGCGCACGAAGTACTCCGTGCAGCGACGGGATGCCTCGAGCAGCCGCTCGTCGCCGGTCACCGCGTAGTTCATGGCGAAGCCGTAGATGCCCCACGCCTGCCCGCGTGCCCAGCACGACTCGTCGAACGCGCCCTGCTCGGTGGCTCCGCGGAGCGGCTCGCCGGTCTCGGCATCCCAGTAGAAGGTGTGGAAGGTCGAGTCGTCCTCGCGCAGGATGTGCTCGCGCAGCTGCGCGGTGTGCCGCGTGACGGCGTCCGCGAAGCGCTCCTCGCCGGTCTGCTCGTGCGCCCATGTCAGCAGCGGCATATTCATGAGGCTGTCGATGATGGTGCGGCCGCGCTGGGCCGGATCCGACAGGTCGCCCCATGCCTGGATGATGCCCGCGGGCTCCAGGAACCGGCGCATCAGGTGATCCGCGGCGAGCAGCGACGCCTGGCGGGCGTCCTCGTCGTCGGCGAGACGCCACGCGGCGACCGTCGAGAGGGTGTACAGGAAGCCGAGGTCGTGCGTGTCGAGGTCCTCCTCGGCGCGCACGCGGCGCTCGAAGTCCGCCGCGTCGACCAGCGCAGCCTCGCGGTACGCCTCGTCGCCCGTGAGCTCCCACGCCAGCCACAGCATCCCGGTGCGGAAGCTCGTGGTCCAGCCGCGATTGCCGCCGAGCGGGATGCCACCCTCGGCCGGACGCTGCAGGTAGCGGTCGTCCACCGTCGTGTCATCGGGGTAGGCGCCGCCGAAGGTCGCGATGTTGCGCCGGATCGTGGACAGGGCGGCCGTGATCGCGGCCTCGATCACGATGGTCTCGACAGGCGCGACACGCGGGTCACCGGGCGTTGCTCGGGTGCCCGCAGCGGGCGAGGTGGACGTCATGGAGGGAATCCTTCAGAGGGAGAAGTGAGGAAGGGATGCTCGGCCTCGTGCCGCGTCGGCAGCGCGAGACCCGCGGCCTCAGGCCGGCGCAGTCGCCTTCTCATCGAGATCGAGTACGGGACGGAGGGTGTAGCGCGAGTTCGTCCACGCGAAGAACAGGGCGGCGGATGCCGTGAGCCCGAGTCCCAGCGCGGGCGCCGTCGCGAAGACGGCTACCTGGGCGGCCAGGGCGGCGAGTGAGACCGCGGTGAGATACCAGCGCCGCAGACTCAGGTACAGGCTCGCGCGCACCACGTCGCGCAGGCCGGCGGTGGGAACCTCGGCGATCGCGACCAGAGACACCAGGCCCACCGCGATGGCGAGCAGCGCCAGCACCGCGAGGAGCGGCACCGTGATCACAGCCGCGGCCGTGTTGGACAGCATCCGCACGTCCACGAGGAGCACGACGATGACGGCGGTGACGGCCGCCCCGATCACCAGCGCCCCACGCCAGGTGGCGCGCAGGCCGGCGAGGAACGCGCGGATGGGGCCGAGGCCGCCGTCGCCGTGCTCGCGGTATGCCCGGAAGGCGGCCGCAAGACCGGGCGCCGCGAGGGGCGCGGCCACGGCCAGCAGAGGCCACGAGTACACCGGATCGGTGGTGACGAGGAGCACGACCAACGGTAGGCAGGCGATCACCAGCAGGAGGTTGACGATGAGCGCGAGGTAGATCATCCCGATGAGGGACGCCCACGTCTCGTGCGAGACGAGTCCGTTGAGCCTGCTGAGTGCGCTGGGCTTGTTCACGGTGTCAGCCCTTCAGACCGCTCGTCGCGATGCCCTCGACGAAGTACTTCTGGCCGAGCAGGAAGATGATCGCGATCGGGATGACCGAGATCGTCAGGCCCGCGAACAGCAGCGCGTAGTTCGTGTCGAACAGGTTCGAGACGAAGCTCTTGAGGCCGAGCTGGATGGTCCACAGATCAGGGTTGCGCAGGTAGATGAGCGGCCCGAGGTAGTCGTTCCAGGTGTTGACGAAGGTCAGCAGCGTCAGCGATGCGAGCGCGGGGATCGACAGCGGCAGCATGATCTTGCGCCAGATCGCGTACTCGCTGAGACCGTCGATGCGTGCCGCCTCGGAGAGCTCCTCGGGGATCGTCTCGTAGAACTGCTTCATCAGGAACACGCCGAACGCGCCGAACGCCTGCAGCAGGATGATCGCCCACAGCGTGTTCGACACCTTGAAGTTCGAGAGCAGGATGAACTGCGGGATCATGTACGACTGCCACGGAACGGCGATCGTGCCGACGTACAGCAGGAACAGCACGTCGCGGCCCTTGAAGCGCATGCGCGCGAAGCCGTATGCCGCGAAGGAGCCGGTGAGCACCTGCAGGAACGTCACGACGACGGCGAGGAACAGCGTGTTTCGGATCCAGACGAGCATGTTCGACTCGGTCCAGATGTCGATGTAGTTCTGCCACACCCACGTCTCGGGGAACCACTTCACCGGCACCGAGAAGACCTCGTTCGCCGACTTGAACGAGCTCAGCACCATCCACGCGAACGGCATCAGCAGCGCGATCGCGAAGACCACCAGTGCGGCG
This sequence comes from Microbacterium sp. B35-04, assembly GCF_010634885.1. Lineage (NCBI taxonomy): Bacteria > Bacillati > Actinomycetota > Actinomycetes > Micrococcales > Microbacteriaceae > Microbacterium > Microbacterium sp. B35-04. The sequence continues at coordinate 3,814 of NZ_MWLP01000122.1, forward strand.
TACAGCGCGATGCGTCCGATGCGGCGACCGGGGGTCATCTTCTCGCTGCTCGCCGCGCGCCGCGGCTTCTGCTCGGAGAGCTTGCGGAGGCTGCGCACCGCCGCGGTCGGGGGCGTGAAGTCCGCGACCAGCTGGTCTGCGGGGAGTTTCTCCATCTGCTCGGCCATCAGCTGCTCCGCTTCTTGTTCCAGAGGAACTGCACGATCGTCACGAGGATGCACATGAAGAACAGCGCCACCGCGGCGGCCGAGGCGTAGCCGAACTGGCTCTCTTCGAAGCCCTTGCGGTAGATGAACTGCGACATCACGAGGGTTGACTGACCCGGACCGCCGTCGGTCATGACGAGGATCAGGTCGAAGATCTTGAACGAGTTGATCGTCAGCATGACGGTGACGAAGAACATCGTGGGCCGAAGGCAGGGCAGCGTCACGTTGACGAACCGCTGCCACACGCTCGCGCCGTCCACGCGGGCGGCCTCGTGCAGCTCGCGGGGCACTGTCTGCAGGCCGGCGAGGAACAGGATCATGTAGTAGCCCATGTCGCGCCACGTGCCGACGATGACCACTGCGGGCATCGCCCACTCCGGCGAGGTGAGCCATCCGGGCGGGTTCTGGATGCCGATGAACCGGAGGAACTCGTTGATCGGGCCGTACTCGGGGCTGAAGAGCAGGTTCCAGACGACCGCGATCGCGACGATCGAGGTGATGTAGGGGAAGAACGCGGCGGTGCGGAAGAACGCGACGCCGCGGATCTTGTTGTTGAGCAGCAGCGCGAGGCCCAGCGAGACGATGATCGTCAGCGGAATGTGCAGCGCCGAGTAGTACAGGGTGTTGATCACCGAGATGCGGAAGCTGCCGTCGCCGAGGAGGCGCTCGAAGTTCGCGAGACCGACCCAGTTCGCCGTGCCGAAGACGTTCCAGTTCGTGAACGACATGTAGAACAGCACGACGATCGGCACCAGCGTGAGCAGACCGAAGCCGAGGAAGTTGGGAAGGATGAAGCTCCACCCGATGAGGGTGTTGCGCAGCCGCAGCTTCGAGCGCCGGCGGCGCACGGGTGGCGGCGCGGTGCCGGCCGCTGTGGCAGTGATGGTCGCCATGGCGGACCTCCAGGGGGTGGAAAAAGTGTGCGGGTCCTTCGACAAGCTCAGGAACCGGTACCTGGTGGTCCCTGAGCCTGTCGAAGGGCGGATGGGTCCGGCGGCGAGCGCCGGACCCGGGGTGGATCAGTCGGTGCCGACCTCGTTGGCGACGCGGTCCTGCGCCTCTGCGATGGCGTCCGCGACGGACTGGGAGCCCGACATGATCGCGGTGTGCATGTCGCTGAGGATGCCCTGGATCGCCGCAGCCTTGTCGGACGTCGGGTTCTCGGGGTGCACCTCGTGCGTCGAATACGCGAACTTCGACAGGTCGTCCGACGGGGCGCCGTCGACCGAGAAGTACGTCTCGACGACGTCGTCCGTCAGCAGCGCCGGCGTGATGCCGATGCCCGCGAGCACCTGCGCGCCCTCTTCGCCGGCGGCGAAGGCGAGGAACTTCTTGGCGGCCGCAACCTTGGACTCGTCGATCGCGGCGTTGATGCCGAAGCCGGTCGGGTCGCCGAAGGTCACCGGGGTGTTGTCGAGACCGGCGGTGTCCGAGTCGACCTGCGGGATCGGCGCGATGCCCCACTCGAAGTCGTCGGCGTCGCCCGACGCCTGCTGCGCGATGAGGGTCGCGACGAACCACGTGCCCATGGGAAGCATGGCGGCGTTCTGCTTGCCGAACTCGCCCTGGTACGTGACCTGGTTCGCCTTCGCGGTGTTGAAGTCGAGCTGGTCGCCCGCGTCCTGCAGTGCGAGCACGTTGTCGTAGAAGGGCTCCATGTAGTCGTACTCGCCCTCGAGGATGTCGCCGTCCGACTGCGCGTTCGCGAAGCCCTGGACCGTCGACTGCCAATTGTGCAGGTACGCGCCCTTGGCGGTGCCGCCCGCGCCGGCGATGCCCTCGGTCAGTGCCGCGGCGGCGTCGCTGTAGTCGTCCCACGTCCACGAGCCGTCCGGGTACTCGACGCCGGCCTGGTCGAACAGCGCCTTGTTGTAGTAGAGCACCCACGAGTCGTTGCGGTACGGCACGGCGTAGGCGGTGCCGTCCACCTCGTAGGACCCGGCGCCGCTGATCTCGTCGGGCAGCTCGACGTCCGACACATCGAGCAGCTGGCCGCCGTTCACGAAGGTGGGAACGAACTTGACCTCCTTCTGCGTGATGATGTCGGGACCCGAGCCGGCGGCGAGGTCGGCGGTGATGAGGGTGTTGTACTCGGTCGCGTCGTAGCCCTTGAGCTCGATCGTGACGTCGGGGTTCTCCTCGTGGAACGCGTCCGCGAGCTTCTGGAATTCGGGCGTGGTGTCGAGGCTCCAGCCTGACAGGGAGAGGGTGACCGGACCCGACGACTCCTCGGGCGCGGCCTCGCCGCCGCCGCTGCAGCCGGCGAGAGCGAGCGTGGCGACCACGGCGACGCCGGCCGCGGCAGCGAATGAACGCTTCATTCTGGGGGTACTCCTTTGTGATTGCGGACCCGTCCTCGGGCCCATCGGGTTACCGGTTCGCGACGGACGCGGTTCCGGGGTGTGCAAGGCGACTCGTGGTCGCCGTTCCGTCCGGCCAGGTGACCCTGACGGTGGTCTGTTCGCCGTCGTCTGCGACGGCGACGCTCCCCGCGCCGTCTGCCGGCGCGGCGAGATCTGCGGTGGTGAGCTCGACGAGCGTCGCGCTCCACTCCCCCGGCACGACCGGGTAGGTCACGACCGGCACGGCGGCGAGGGGTCCGAGAGGGCTGGCGTCCTCGCGCGTCTCGATGGAGAGCGTGCCGGCGCCGAGAAGGGGACGGATGCCGGAGCTCAGGCCGTTCGCGACCACCGAGGCCGCGGCTGGGCCCACGCGCCCGGAGGCTCCGGGCGACGCGCCAGCGGCGCCTGGAGGGGGCGTGGGGACCGTTGTCTTCTCCCCCTCGATTGAGGAACGGGGCTCTTCGTGGGAGGCCAGGGCCCAGCCGCCGACGCGGAGGCGCAGGGCGCGGGGGTCGACACCGGGCTCGACGGCGTCGACGCGCGCGAGGCGGACCTCCCACGGCCCGCGCACGAGCGAGTGGACCTCGATGATGCCCGCGATCTCGACGTCGCCGTCGATGCCCGAGCCGTGGCGGTGGGCGACGGGACGCAGCGTGATCCAGTGAGCGCGCGACACCGAGGCGGCGATGCCGACCCGGCCGTGCTCGTCGTCCTGCACCCGCACGTCGATGAGGTCCATCGCGGCGCGGTGGGTGGCCCGGCCGGCATCGTCGACGAGGGCGACCGACTGCTCGAGCGGCTCTTCGAAGGCACGCTGGTTCGCGAGTGGCGCGGCCGCGGTCGCGTAGCCGATGCGTGCGTACAGCGGCGAGTCGCCGACCAGGCTGCCCTCGGCGGCGTGGTCGGTGCCGTGGTTGGCGATGCGGACGATGCCGTCGGCGCGCGTGCCCGAGATCACCCAGCCGGCCGGACGCACGGCGCGCAGCTCGTCGCCCGCCTCGATCGGCAGCGGCTCGGTCTCGGCCGCCCACACCGGGTGATCGGCCGGCAGCGAGATGCCGAGCAGGCCCTTGACGGCCCAGTACGGCGAGCCCGGTCCGGAGTACGACTGCGCGAGCTCGCGCCACTCGTGATGCCAGCCCATGGTGAGGACCCCGTCCTCGCCGGGGACGTCCTGCTCGACGAAGTGCGCCACGACGGCGTTCGCCGCACGCCGCAGCTGCCCGAGCGAGACCGAGGGCACCTCGGCGAGCGCGCCGACCCAGAAGGGCGCGGCGGCCGCGAAGCGGTAGATGAGGCTGCGACCCTGAACGAGCGGCGAGCCGTCGGCGCCCACGAGGGCGACGGCATCCTGCAGGAAGCGGTCGAGGCGGGCGACGTCGCCCGGGGTGCGGCCGGCGGTGAGCTCGTCGGCGCCCTGCATGCGCGACCACAGCACGGGGTACGTGTGCAGCGCCCAGCCCACGTAGTGGTCGTACGAGCGCTCGAAGCCGTCCGAGATCCATCCGTCTTCGCGCACCAGCACGTCGTGGAGCGCCAGGTCGTCGGCGATGTCCTGCGCCGACCACGGCCCGCCGACCGAGCGGAGGAACGTCTGCACGACGACGCGGAACCACAGCCAGTTCGTCTTCGGGTAGGTCGCGTCGCCCACGACGGGGGAGAGGTACGCGATCACGCGCTCCTGCGTCAGGGCGTCGAGGCGATCCCAGATCCACGGCCGGGTCATGTCGAGCACCAGCGCGAGGGACGCGGCCTCGACCTTCGCCTGGGCGTGCTCGTCCAGACGCACCCAGCGGTCTTCGGCATCCGGGTCGACACCCGTGACGATGCCGCGGCGGTAGAAGTCGGCGAGCTCCTCGGTGCCCTCACCGCGCGCGCCGGCGATGCGGAATCCCGCCAGGAGGAAGGTGCGGGCGAAGCCCTCGAGCCCGTCGACGGCGTGGCCGTAGCCGCCCTCGGCGCCGGGGAAGTGGATGCGGCCGGCACCGGGAGATGCGTGCGTGCGAGCGGTGTCGAGCAGGCGGTCGGCGTAGGCCAGCCACTCCGTCCGCGTCCACTCACGGGCGGCCCACGCAGAACCCGTCGCGATGCGCGCCGACGTGGTGGGTTGCTGGACCGTCACTGGGATCTCCCTTGATGCCGACTTCTCTCCGCGTCGTGCCAGCGGAAAGCGAACGTTTGGGACTGTAGCAACCCGATTCGTTCATTGCAAGATTGTTTGAGATTCGTTATGATCGTTTATGATCGCTTTCGGG
>NZ_MWLP01000123.1:0-572 GCF_010634885.1 Microbacterium sp. B35-04
GTCGTTGATGATTGGGATAGAATAATGCACGCAAATGATATATTTATGTATATGGGTCTTTTCACGTTACCATTAATGGTAACAGTTGAGTTATATGTAGTTGCATTTATTATTACCAAAAATTTATTTAAAAAGAAAAAATGATAACAAATTTAGATTAAGAGAAAATAACTTATCAAAGGTCGTATATTAGAACATGATATATATAGTTCGAGTTTCTATCAAGAATCAATCTAGTCGCAGAGAGGGATCATTACTTTGCTAATCATTTTCGTTAATTGGACTATAACATTGGTTGGTGGAGAAATGTAAAAGACTATTATTATTGATTTTGTAGGATTTTTTTGGTTAATAAGTCTTTTCTTATACTATCAACAATACGGTAATTAGCTTGTCAAAGGATTTTACTCTTTCCAATCAATTGTGGATTTGTATCGGTGTAGAAAGTATTTTGTACCAAGCGTCTACCTGCTTTATTTCTAATGAAAAATCAGTTAGTAAATCTTTAATCATTTTTCTCTTAGAAAACCAATTTGAACGGTTCTGAGAAATATAATATAAAGATAAAAAAT
>NZ_MWLP01000124.1:0-6514 GCF_010634885.1 Microbacterium sp. B35-04
CCCGCACCCTCGCGCTGGTCCGCGCCGCGACCGGGAGCCCCGGGGGGCCGCTCCCGGCCGCGGATGCGGCAGGGCCCGAAAGCCCGGACTGACCCCCACCCGAGCCCCCGCAGACAGAGCGCGCACGGCCAGACAGACCCGCACCGACAGAGCAGTCCAGAACCAGAAACCAGAAAAGGGGTCGACAACATGCCACCCATCTCCCGCACCGTCCGCATCGGATCGGCGCACGGTCTGCACGCCCGTCCGGCGAAGCTGTTCGCGCAGGCGGCGAAGGACGCCGGCATCCCGGTCACGATCGCGAAGGACGCGGGAAGCCCCGTCAACGCGGCGAGCATCCTCGGCGTGATCGCGCTGGGTGTCGAGCGGGGCGATTACGTGACGCTCACCGCGGACGGCGACAACGCGGAGGCGACGCTCGACACGCTCGCCGAACTCCTGACCACCGACCACGACGCGGAGGCGTGAACATGACCGAGCTGCGAGGTGTGGGAATCGGCCTCGGCGTCGCCCAGGGGCCCGTCGCGCGCATGGCGGAACCGGCGCCGGCTCCGACCGACGCGCCCAGCACGCTGAGCGCCGACGACGAGAAGGCACGCGTGGCGGATGCCGTGGCCACCGTCGCGCGCGAACTCGAGGCCCGCGGCGTGCAGGCCGGGGGCGCCGCCCAGGAGGTGCTCGAGGCGCAGGCGATGATGGCCGAGGATCCCAGCCTCGCCGACGAGGTGGGCGCCCGCATCGCCCAGGGCAAGACGGGCGAGTTCGCCGTGTTCGACGCCTTCGCGTCGTTCCGCGATCAGCTCACGGCGCTCGGCGGCTACCTCGGCGAGCGCGCGGCCGACCTCGACGACGTGGCGCAGCGCGTCATCGCCCGGCTGCGCGGGGAGCCTGCTCCCGGTGTGCCCGACCCGGGGCATCCGTTCGTCCTCGTCGCGAAGGATCTCGCACCGGCCGACACCGCCCTCCTCGACCTCGACAAGGTGCTCGCCCTGGTGACCACCGAGGGCGGCCCGACCTCGCACACGGCGATCCTCGCCCGCGAGAAGTCGATCGTCGCGATCGTCGGCGCGGTCGACGCCAAGGACCTCCGCGACGGCGAGACCGTGATCGTGGATGCCGCCGCCGGCGTCGTCACGACGGCACCGACGTCCGACGAGCTCGAGCGGGCGCTGCGACGCGCCGAAGACCGCGCGTCCGCGTCGTCCGCGCCGATCACCGACGGCGCCCTCGCCGACGGCACACCGGTGCCGCTGCTCGCGAACCTGGGCAAGCCCGAGGGCGCGATCGACGCGGTGGCGCTCGGCGCCGAGGGCGTCGGGCTCTTCCGCACCGAGTTCCTCTTCCTGAGCTCGGCCCAGGCTCCCACGGTCGAGCAGCAGCGCGAGGCCTACACGCAGCTCCTTTCGGCGTTCCCCGGCAAGAAGGTGGTCGTGCGCGTGCTCGACGCCGGGGCCGACAAGCCGCTGGCGTTCCTCAACGACGCCCATGAAGAGAACCCGGCGCTCGGCCTCCGCGGCATCCGGGCCCTACGAGCCAGTGAGGACATCCTGCGCGAGCAGCTCACGGCGCTGGCCGACGCGGATGCCGCAACAGACGCGGATCTGTGGGTGATGGCGCCGATGGTGGCGACCGTCGAGGAGGCCGAGTACTTCACCGACATCGCGCGCGACTACGGCATCAAGACCGCCGGCGTCATGGTCGAGGTGCCGTCCTCCGCCCTGCTCTCCGACCGGATCCTGTCGTACACCGACTTCGCGTCGATCGGCACCAACGACCTCACGCAGTACACGATGGCCGCCGACCGGCTGCTCGGGTCGGTCGCCTCGCTCCAGGACCCGTGGCACCCCGCGGTGCTGCGGCTCATCCGGGAGGTCGGCGACGCCGGTCGGGCGCACGGCAAGCCCGTCGGCATCTGCGGCGAGGCCGCAGCCGATCCGCTCCTGGCGGTGGTGCTCGTGGGCCTCGGCGCCACCAGCCTGTCGATGGCCCCGACGGCCCTCGCCGACGTGCGCGCCACCTTGCTGAAGCACACCATCGACCAGGCACGCGACATCGCCGCAGCCGCCCTCGCCGCGTCGGACGCGGCATCCGCTCGGGCCGCAGCGCAACAGGCGGCGAGCGGCACCACACCCACAACCGCCCAGACGGCGGCCACCCGATAGGCCGCCCGCAGCTGCGGCGACGAGAGAAGGAGACAGCAAAATGACAACGGCGTCAGTGCCCGCATCGGGCACCAGCAAGGCGCGGGTCGGAGTCCAGCGCTTCGGCACGTTCCTGTCCGGCATGATCATGCCGAACATCCCCGCGCTGATCGCGTGGGGCATCTTCACGGCGTTCTTCATCGGAGTCGGCTGGACACCCAACGCCGACCTCGCGACGATCGTCGGCCCGTTCATCCACTACCTGCTCCCGTTGCTGATCGCCTATACGGGCGGAAGCATCATCTACGGCATCCGCGGCGGGGTGGTGGCGTCGATCGCGACGATGGGCGCGATCGCCGGCTCCGACCTGCTGATCGCGCAGATCAACGCGGACCTGCCCGCTGACAACCAGCTGGGCCAGGTGCACATGTTCATCGGCGCGATGATCATGGCGCCGATCGCCGCCTACTCGATGAAGTGGCTCGACAGCCTGTGGGAGGGCAAGATCAAGGCGGGCTTCGAGATGCTCGTCAACATGTTCTCGGCCGGCATCTGGGGCTTCGTGATGGCCATCGTCGGGTTCTACCCGATCGCCTGGCTCGTCAACGGCATCATGCAGGTGCTCAGCAACGCCGTGAACTGGCTGGTCGACTACAACCTGCTGCCGCTCACCAGCATCATCATCGAGCCGGCGAAGGTGTTCTTCCTCAACAACGCCATCAACCACGGCGTGCTGACGCCGCTCGGCGTCTCGGAAGCCGCCGACACCGGATCCTCGATCCTCTTCCTCCTCGAGGCGAACCCCGGACCGGGTGTCGGCCTGCTGCTCGCGTTCACGTTCTTCGGGCTCGGCGCCGCACGCGCCTCGGCGCCGGGCGCGGCGGTCATCCAGTTCTTCGGCGGCATCCACGAGGTGTACTTCCCGTACGCGCTGATGAAGCCGATCCTGATCCTCGCCCTCATCGGCGGCGGCATGACCGGTGTCACCACCAACATGCTGCTGGGCGGTGCGCTGCGCGCGCCGGCGGCCCCGGGCAGCATCATCGCGGTGCTCGCACAGACCGCGCAGGGCGCGTACTTCGCGGTGATCCTGTCGGTCGTCCTCTCCGCTGCTGTCACCTTCCTGATCGCCGCCCTCATCCTGCGGGCCTCGCGCAAGCGCGACCTCGCAGCGATGGCGGCGACCGACGACGCCTTCGGCGCCGCGATCACGCAGACCGAGGCGGCCAAGGGCAAGTCGTCCGACGCCCTCACCGGCCTGCGCGGCGGTGCCGCCACCGGAGTCGAGGGCGGCATCGAGCCGGCGACGATGACCGAGCGCGAGATCAAGAGCATCGTGTTCGCGTGCGACGCCGGCATGGGTTCGTCGGCGATGGGCGCCAGCGTGCTGCGCAACAAGATCAAGAAGGCGGGCATCGAGGACGTCACGGTCGTCAACAAGGCGATCGCGAACCTGGACGCCTCGGCCGACCTGGTCATCACGCAGAACCAGCTCACCGAGCGGGCGCGTCAGAAGACGCCCGGCGCGGTGCACGTGTCGGTGGACAACTTCATGAACTCGCCGCGCTACGACGAGGTCGTGGACCTGGTCCGCGCGCAGCACGAGGATGGTGCGTAGCTGAGACCGCGGTGGGGCCGGGCGGGCGCTTCATGCCCTCGGCCCCATCGCCCTCGCTCCGGCCGCGCCATCACGCGGCAGCCGGCGCGAACGGCGGGGGCGGCATCCGTTCCCCTGAGCACGACAAGTGAACACGACAGCCAGTACGACAAGACAGCGGGAAAGGCGAAGACATGGCACGCGAGGTTCTGAGCATCGGCCAGGTGCGCATCCACTCCGGCAGCGCCACGCGCGACGAGGCCATGAAGGAGGCCGCCGACATCCTGCAGGCGGCCGGCGCCGTCACGGGGGCCTACTACGACGCCATGCTGCAGCGTGAGCAGACCGTGTCGACGTACATGGGCAACGAGCTCGCGATCCCGCACGGCACGAACGAGACGAAGGGCGAGATCCTCGAGTCCGCGCTGTCCGTGGTGCGCTACGACGGCGGCGTCGACTGGGACGGCAACCCGGTGACGTTCGTCGTCGGCATCGCCGGCAAGGGCGACGAGCACCTCGAGATCCTGTCGCAGATCGCGATCCTCTTCTCGGAGGAGGACGACGTCGCGCGCCTCAAGCAGGCGCAGACACCGGAAGAGCTGTACGGCCTGGTGTCCGCGGCAGGCGTCTGATGAAGGCCGTCCACTTCGGCGCCGGCAACATCGGCCGCGGCTTCGTCGGCCTGCTGCTGCACGAGGGCGGGTACGAGCTCGTCTTCTCGGATGTCGCCGCCCCGCTCGTCGACGCGATCAACCACGCGTCCCGGTACACCGTGCACGAGGTGGGCGAGGGCGGCAAGGACACGGTGGTCACCGGCTTCCGGGCGATCAACAGCGCCGAGCATCCTGAGCGGGTCGTCGAGGAGATCGCGAGTGCGAACGTCGTCACGACCGCCGTCGGGCCGACGATCCTGAAGTTCGTCGCGCCTCACATCGTCGCCGGACTGGCGCTGCGGAATCCGTCGAGTCCGCCGCTGCAGATCATGGCGTGCGAGAACGCCATCAACGCCACCGATCTGCTCCATGAGGAGATCAGGCTGCTCGCCGGCGATGCGTGGGACGCGCTCGCCTCCCGCGCCGTGTTCGCGAACACCGCCGTCGACCGCATCGTGCCCGGCCAGCCCGAAGGCGGAGGGGTGGACGTCACCGTCGAGCCGTTCTACGAATGGGCGATCGAGCGGCAGCCGTTCGGCGAAGACCCGCCCCGCATCCCGGGCGCCCACTTCGTGGACGACCTCGCGCCCTACATCGAGCGGAAGCTGTTCACGGTGAACACCGGCCACGCGGCGACCGCGTACTTCGGCGCCCGGGCCGGGGTCGAGGGCATCGCCCAGGCGCTGTCGGATCCCGCGCTCGCCGCGCGAGTCGAGGCGGCGCTCGAAGAGACCTCGGCGCTCCTCGAGGCCAAGCACGGGCTCGACGCGGCGGAGCTCGCGGCGTACCGCGCCACGATCCTGCGTCGCTTCCGCAACACGGCCCTCCCCGACACGGTGTGGCGGGTCGGCCGGCAGCCGCTGCGCAAGCTGTCGCGGCACGAGCGGTTCGTCGGCCCCGCCGCCGAAGCGGCGGAGCGCGGACTCGGCGTCGATGCGCTGGTCGCCGCGATCGGGGCAGCGCTCGCGTTCGACGACAGCGAGGACGCACAGTCGGTGGACCTGCAGCGGATGCTGCGGGAACAGGATGCCGCGACCTTCACCGCATCGGTGACCGGCCTCGAGCCGGGGCATCCGCTCTTCCCGAAGGTCGAGGCCGTCGTCGCGGCGCGGCAGGCGGAACTCGCGGGCTGATCGCGATCGCAGCTTGGGCCGCTCGGGCCGGGCTACGCTCTTCCGGTGACCCCGAGCGAGCCCACTGTTGAACCCACTGCCGAGCCGACCGTCAAGACCCGCCGGCGCGGCCTCAGGGTGGTGTGGTGGATCCTCGGCTCGCTGGGCGCTCTCATCGTGCTCGGCATCGTCGGCATCGTGATCTGGAGCCAGGTCGGCGTCATGGCCGCCGAGCCCGAGCCGCTCGCCGAGGTGCGGTCGAACGCCGCGATAGAGATCACCGACACCGACGCGGGCATCGTGCTCGCACCCGCCGGCGAGTCCGCCGACGTCGGCCTCGTCTACGTGCCGGGCGCGAAGGTCGACCCCTGGGCCTACGCCGACAAGCTCTCGGGACTCGTCGCCGAGGACCGCGTCACCGTGGTCATCACGAAGCCCTGGCTGAACCTCGCGTTCTTCGACCTGCGGCCGCTGTCCGCCTTCACCGACCTCGCGACGGGCGTCGACACCTGGCTCGTCGGCGGGCATTCGCTCGGCGGCGTGCGGGCGTGCCAGCTGGCCACGGATGCCGACGGCCTCGCCCTGTTCGGGTCGTACTGCGCGAACGACCTCTCGGCGTCCGGGCTGCCGGTGATCAGCGTCGCGGGCAGCGAGGACGGGCTCTCCACATCGGAGAAGATCGCCGACGCGCGGCCCCTCCTCCCCGACGACGCGGAGATGCACGAGATCGAGGGCGCGAGCCACGCGTCGTTCGGGGACTACGGCCCGCAGCCGGGCGACGGCACTCCCACGATCTCGGACGACGACATGCGCGACCAGCTCACCGAACTCGTCGGCCCCTTCGCCCTCACCACAGCCGGTCGCTGACCGAAGGCGCGTCGAGCTTCCCGGTCGTTGAGCGGAGGCGCTTCGAGCTTCCCGGTCGTTGAGCTGAGGGCGCTCTCGCGCCCGGAGACGAAGCGGGCTGACGTTTCGACCGCGTCCCGGGCGTCTCGTCTCGCTCGTCCCTCG
>NZ_MWLP01000125.1:0-585 GCF_010634885.1 Microbacterium sp. B35-04
TGCAGCTGCTCGCCGAACAGCGCCTCGAGGCGCTCACGCCAGCCGCCGGCCTGCCGGGCGGCCTCCGACGGTGATCCCGTGGCCTCCTCCTGCATCAGCAGCACGAGGTCTTCCTTCGCGGTGACGTACCGGTACAGCGACATGGGCGTGAAGCCGAGTTTCGCCGCGACCGCCGCCATGGAGACGGCGCCCAGGCCCTCGGCATCCGCGATCTCCATCGCCGCCTCGACGATGCGCTCGACGCTCATCTCGCGCTTGGGACCACGCTGCGGACTGGCGGCGACGCCCCACGCCAGGGCGATGCCCCGCGGGAGCTCGGGCTCGACGGCGTCGGTCATCTCGTCAGTCTAGGACTGTTTATCTCGTAAACAGTGTGTTACCGTCATAAACAGTTACTGACATACACAGTTTCGTCCATACACAGATCCATGAGAGGAAGTCTCATGCCCGACCGCACCGCTCCGCCGGTCATCGTCGTCGAGGGCCTGCGAAAGACGTTCGGCCGCCAACTCGTGCTCGACGGTCTCGACCTCCACGTGGCCCGTGGCGAGGTCTTCGCGCTCCTAGGCCCGAACGGCGCCGGCA
>NZ_MWLP01000126.1:0-7769 GCF_010634885.1 Microbacterium sp. B35-04
GGCGACCGTTCGCGGCGGGTGCGACCGCCCCATCGCCGGTGTCAGTCACGCGTGAGCTTGCGGTAGGCGGTGCGGTGCGGGCGTGCCGCGTCGGCGCCGAGACGCTCGATCTTGTTGGCCTCGTAGGCCTCGAAGTTGCCCTCGAACCAGTACCACTTGTCGGGGTCCTCGTCGGTGCCCTCGTAGGCGAGGATGTGGGTCGCGATGCGGTCCAGGAACCACCGGTCGTGCGTGATGACCACCGCGCAGCCCGGGAACTCGAGCAGGGCGTTCTCGAGAGACTGGAGCGTCTCCACATCCAGGTCGTTGGTCGGCTCGTCGAGGAGCAGCAGGTTTCCGCCCTCCTTGAGGGTCAGCGCGAGGTTGAGGCGATTGCGCTCACCACCCGACAGCACGCCCGCCTTCTTCTGCTGGTCGGGTCCCTTGAAGCCGAACTTCGACACGTACGCGCGCGACGGGATCTCGGTCTTGCCGACCGTGATGATGTCGAGGCCGTCCGACACGACCTCCCACAGGGTCTTGTTCGGGTCGATGTTCGAGCGCGACTGGTCGACGTAGCTGATCTTGACCGTCTCGCCGATCTTGAGATCTCCGCCATCGAGCGGCTCGAGGCCGACGATCGTCTTGAAGAGCGTCGTCTTTCCGACACCGTTCGGGCCGATGACGCCCACGATGCCGTTCGGCGGCAGGCTGAAGCTCAGGCCGTCGATGAGCGAGCGGCCGTCGAAGCCCTTCTGGAGCTTCTTCGCCTCGATGACGATGCTGCCCAGGCGCGGCCCCGGCGGGATCGTGATCTCCTCGAAGTCGAGCTTGCGCGTGCGGTCGGCTTCGGACGCCATCTCCTCGTAGCGGGCCAGGCGCGCCTTGGACTTCGCCTGACGACCCTTCGCGTTCGATCGCACCCAGTCCAGTTCCTCGGCGAGACGCTTGGCGAGCTTCGCGTCCTTCTTGCCCTGGATCGCGAGACGCTCGCCCTTCTTCTCGAGGTAGGTCGAGTAGTTGCCCTCGTACCCGATGAGACGGCCCCGGTCGACTTCGGCGATCCACTCGGCGACGTTGTCGAGGAAGTACCGGTCGTGGGTGATCGCGATCACGGCGCCGGGGTACTTCTGCAGGTGCTGCTCGAGCCAGAGCACGCTCTCGGCGTCGAGGTGGTTCGTGGGCTCGTCGAGCAGGAGCAGGTCGGGCTTCTGCAGCAGCAGCTTGGTGAGCGCGACGCGGCGCTTCTCACCGCCCGACAGCGGGCCGATCTCGGCCTCGCCCGGAGGGGTGCGCAGCGCATCCATCGCCTGCTCGAGCTGGGAGTCGAGGTCCCACGCGTCGGCGGCGTCGATCTCCTCCTGCAGCACTCCCATCTCGGCCAGGAGCGCATCGAAGTCTGCATCGGGATCGGCCATCAGCCCCGAGATCTCGTTGAAGCGGTCGACCTTCGCCTTGATCGCGATGCCGTCCTGGATGTTCTCCAGCACGGTCTTGGTCTCGTCGAGTTCAGGCTCCTGCATCAGGATGCCGACGCTGAATCCGGGACTCAGCTTCGCCTCGCCGTTCGACGGCGTGTCGAGGCCTGCCATGATCTTCAGGATCGTCGACTTGCCGGCGCCGTTCGGGCCGACCATGCCGATCTTGGCGCCCGGAAGGAACGCCATGGTGACGTCGTCCAGGATCAGCTTGTCGCCGACGGCCTTGCGGGCTCGGACCATGGAGTAGATGTACTCAGCCATGCGGGTTTCTGCTCTCCTCGGACTTCAGACGTCAGCGTCTCAGCCTACCGGCCCTGTGGCAGACGGACTCCACGGTGGCGAGCGGCGGCCGCGGCCCGTCGAAGGATCGAGCGGCAGCGCCTCACCAGTCGATGGGTCGTGTCTCGCCGATGAGACAGGCTCCCTCGGCCAGCACCGGCATCACCACGGTGACGGGATTCCCGGTCTCCGGGCCGACCTGGCCGATCAGGCACTCGTCGCCCCAGCGCACGGCGAACTGGATGCTCTCGGCCGGGTTGCCGACCGTCGTCTGATCGTTCGTCACCTGCATCGCCGCCTTGTCGAACCCGGCTGCCGTCAGCGCGTCCACGTACGCTCGTCCGGCCGCTCGGTCCGATGACTCCCACACGGCGGCGGTCACCGACGTGAACAGGGGCAGATTGTCCGCCGCAGTGCCATCTGACACGAGGGCCGGTTCGGGTGCCGTCGTCGGTGCCGGCGTCGGAGCAGCGCCCGACTGATCGGGCGTCGATGTGATCGTCGGTGACGGCGTCGCGTCAGGAGTGGTCACGGGGGTGCATGCCGTCAACGCGCCGGCGAGCAGGATCGCTGCGAGCGCCAGCAAGGCACGACGCTGCCGGGCTTCAGAGCGAGCGCGGGGCGGGAGGTCTCGGGCCACGGAGAGAGTTTAGGGCCGCCGGCCCCGCGCAGGCTGAACGCTCAGAACGGCGTCTCGCCGCCGCCCGTCGATGAAGACACTCCCGACCCGGCACCGACCAGGAGCGGCTCGGTGCTCCCACCCTCGGTGCCCGACGGAGAAGCGTCGACACCGGGCGCCGCCCATGCGTCGTCCCCGGATCCCTGCGCCGCGTGGTCTGCGCCATCCGTCACGGCGACGTGCGAATCCTTCATGAACGTCGTCGTCCCCCACAGGAGATCGTGCCCGATCGCCTCGGCATCGATCTCGATCGCCGTCCCCCGACGAGTGCCGTTGTCCCATTCACGCAGACGCAGGCGACCGGTCAGGATGACGCGATCGCCCTTCTGCAGCGATCGGTACGCGTGATCGGCCAGCGTGCGGAAGGCCGACACCGTGTACCAGTTCGTGCCGGCGTCGGACCATGCCCCTGCCTCGCGGTCGTAGCGCCGCTGGCCGCTCGCGACGCGGAACGTGGCGATCGCCACGCCGCTCGACGTCCGCTTCAACTCCGGAGGTGTGGCCACGTTGCCCGTGATCGTGATCGTGTCGCCTCTGTCACTCATGTCGTGTCCCATCTGTCGTCCCGGGGACCTTCCCCGGTGGTACCGCCGGCGCCCCGTGCCCGAGGACGCCGGCGGTGGGATCAGCCTGCCGGGCAGAGGCCGCGCCCAGTCCGAACCGGCGGCGATCTGGGGACAGCTCGAGCGAACCGTCACCTGGGGAGGAATCGCCGGAGACCGCCCGCCCGGACGATGTCGGAAGCCGTAGTTATGTTCGAGCGGAAGGAGGAACCATGACCACCGTCATCGAAGCTCGATCAGCCGGCACGCCGACACTCACCTCGCACTCGCGCGTGCGCCTCGTCGCCGCGGCCCCTTCGCTGTGGCGCGTGCTGGACCGCGCCGGCATCGTCATCGGCCATCTGCAGCAGGTGCCGCATGCCGGCGACATC
Organism: Microbacterium sp. B35-04; assembly: GCF_010634885.1. Lineage (NCBI taxonomy): Bacteria > Bacillati > Actinomycetota > Actinomycetes > Micrococcales > Microbacteriaceae > Microbacterium > Microbacterium sp. B35-04. Next base: position 3,353 of record NZ_MWLP01000126.1, read on the forward strand.
CGCTTCCGGGCACGCCGCTTCCACAGGCCCTCGCAGGCTTTCCGCGACATCGGCGAGTTCTGGAGCGCCGACGAGGCGGTCGAGTGCCTGCGACTCGCGCGATGAGCCGAGCCGCCCGCACGGGCGGAATCAGATGACGGAGCCGACCCGCTCCACGAGCGAAGACGGCGCACCCGCCCGCACCGCCGCCCAGACCTCGCCGAGCACGCTCGCGGCCCGCACCATCTCTTCGGGCGGCGCGGTGAACGGCACCCGCAGATGGCGTTCGTGTCCGCCCTCCACCGAGAACCGCGGCCCCGCGCTGAGCAGGAGCCCGTGTGATCGCGCCTCCATGACGAGCGCGGAGCTGAGGGGTGAGGCCAGCTCGATCCACAGCGAGACTCCCCCGTGCACGACCGGGATATCCCACGACGGCAGCACCGACCGCAGCGTGTCCACCAGCGCGTCGCGCCCCGCGCGGAGCAGCTGCGAGCGCTGCAGGACGATCTCGTCAAAGTGGGCGAGGAGGCGGGTGGCGATCGCCTGCTCGAACTCGGGTGTTCCGAGGTCGTGTGCCGGCCGCGCCGCAACCAGTCGGCCGATCAGTTCACCGTCGGCACGCACCCAGCCGAGGCGCAGCCCTCCCCACACCGTCTTGCCCAGCGAGCCGATCCGGACCACGGTCCCGGGCTCGGCTGAGTCGAAGCCCGGCGCGAGCACGCCGCGGTCGATGTCGAGATCCGCTGTCGTCTCGTCGAGCACCAGCACCGAGCCCGAACGCTCCCCCGCAGCGAGCAGAGCCTGCCGCTCGTGCGCCGTCATGCTGCGTCCGGTCGGATTCTGGAAGTCGGGCATGAGGTATGCCATCACGGGCAACGTGCGCGCGAACGCCTGCTCGGCGCGATCGACGTCCCACCCGTCATCCGTCGTCACCGGGACGCCGACGAGTCGCGCTCCCGCGCGGCGCAGCGCGTCCGCGGCGTGCGGATAGGTGGGCGTCTCGACGAGGACGCGGTCACCGCGACCGATCAGCACCGACGACACGAGATGGATCGCACTCTGCGCACCGGTCGTCACGAGCACCTCGTCCGGATGCGTCGGGACGCCCCGTTCGGTGTAACGGCGCGCAATGGCCTCGCGAAGCTCGATGCGCCCGAGCACGTCGTAGCCCACGCGTGAGACCAGCGCCGATGCGTTCGCGGCCGTCTGTGTCATGATCCCGGCGAGGCCGGGCCACGCGGGCGGACTGGCCTGCTGAAGATCGATCATGCCGTCCACCGCCTCGACCCGGCCGGGGTCCCGGCGCCTCAGCGGCAGTGTCACGCTGCCCGATCCGCGAAGGCTTGCGATGTGGGCGGTCTCGCGGAGGCTGCGGTAAGCCGCCGCGACGGTGCTGCGACTCACGTGCAGGGCAACGGCCAGCTCTCTCTCGGCGGGCAGTGTCGTTCGCGGCGCCAGCCGGTTGTCCAGACACAGCAGACGGATGCCGTCGGCCAATGCTTCGTACGCAGGCTCCCTCGTGCGCCATCCGCCCAGCGACTGAGCCAGCGCGCGCGCCGACATCCGCGAATCCATGGGAGCCATGATAGTCATATTGGACTGCACCCGACATGCCAATCATGAGATTGGATGGATGGATGCCACGCCGAATCGTCCAACTGCTCGTCGGTCTCTTCCTTTACGGGGCCGGCTGCGCCCTGACAGTCGAGGCGGGCCTCGGCGTCGACCCGTGGACCGTCTTCGCCCAGGGTCTGTCCGTGCGAACGGAGATCGGAATCGGCTGGATCACCAACATCGTCGGCTTCTTCGTGCTGCTGCTGTGGATCCCGCTGCGCCAGAAGCCCGGCATCGGCACGATCGCGAACATCCTCCTCGTCGGCACCAGCATGCAGATCGTGCTCGACCTCATCCCGCCGATGACGGGTTTCGTCGCACAGCTGGCGACGCTGCTGGCCGGCATCCTGCTCGTCGCGCTCGCGTCCGGTCTCTACATCGGGGCGCGCTTCGGTCCCGGCCCCCGTGACGGCCTGATGACCGGTCTGAACGCGCGACTGGGCTGGCCGATCTGGCTCTGTCGAGCGCTGGTCGAGCTGTCAGTGCTGCTCGTGGGCTGGCTGCTCGGCGGCACGGTCGGCATAGGAACGGTGCTCTTCGCGGTGCTGATCGGCCCGCTCGTCCACGTCGCCCTGCCGCTGTTCGACACGCGCCGCAAGACAGAAGCCGTCTCGCACCAGCCGGCGTGAAGCGTCCAGCGGGAGAACAACAAGTCCCCCCCGCGAGGTCGCTCAGTGCTCGCGGAACTGAGGCCAGTCGCTTCCGGGCGCCATCCGCGAATGCAGCGCGCTCTTGGCGATCTCCATCGTGGGGTACGTCCCTGCGACGTGATCGGCCCCCGCCATCGTGACGGTGTAGCCGTCGTCGTCCTTGCGGATGCTTCCGGCGACGCCTGATCCGCCGTAGGCGATCCAGAGCGCGTGGTGCGTCTGTGCGGTGCTCATGGTGAACTCCTTTCGATGCCTCCGATGCCGACGCTACGCCGAGCCCGGGACAAGCGCCAGCGTCCGCGACCGCGTGGCGCGACCCGGTAGTGTGGAAACACCCTTCCCTCCGTAGCTCAGGGGACAGAGCGAGCGGTTTCTACCCGCAAGGTCGGGGGTTCGAATCCTCCCGGAGGGGCTGACGGGACCGGCGTGAGAGCTGGAACCCTGGTTCAGGCCCATGGGATGTCTGAACTTGCGACAAGGATGGAGCGCATGGTGGGTGCATCCGAGAACGATCGTCTGGTGTGGATCGACTGCGAGATGACGGGCCTCGATCTGGGCGTCGACGAGTTGGTGGAGATCGCCGTCGTCGTCACCGACTTCGAGTTGCGGGCGCTCGACCCCGGTTTCGACGTCGTGATCAAGCCTGACGACTCGGCGATGGCGAACATGAACGAGTTCGTGACCAACATGCATCGCTCGTCCGGCCTCCTGGACGAGATCCCCCACGGCGTGAGCCTGGCGGATGCCGAGTTCCAGGTTCTCGAGTACATCCAGCGCTTCGTCCCCCTCGAGGGCAAAGCGCCCCTCGCGGGCAACACCATCGGCACCGACCGGATGTTCCTGGCGAAGTACATGCCGCGTGTCGACCGCTGGCTGCACTACCGGAACGTCGACGTGTCGAGCATCAAGGAGCTCTCGCGCCGCTGGTACCCCCGCGCGTACATCCACGCGCCGGCGAAGGACGGCGGCCACCGCGCCCTCGCCGACATCGTCGAGTCGATCCGCGAGCTCGCCTACTACCGCCAGGCGGTGTTCGTCCCCGAGCCCGGCCCGACGAGCGACGGCGCGCGCGCAGCAGCGGCCGCCGTCGTGTCGTCGTTTGCCCCAGAGGTGTGAGAGAATCGTTGGGTTGCCCGCTCAGGCGGGAGACATGGTGGGTATAGCTCAGTTGGTAGAGCGCTGGCTTGTGGTGCCGGATGTCGCGGGTTCGAGTCCCGTTACTCACCCCAATTCCTTCGAAATGGGGCGCGTCTCACGCGCCCCATTCGCGTAGAAGCGGGGCATCATGATGGAGATGGATGCCGCGACGTTCGAGCAGCTGGTGACCGACGAGCTGGACGCGCTCCCCGACGACATGGTGGAGGGCCTCGACAACGTCGTCTTCGTCGTCGAGGACCGCCCGGAGGACGGCAGCCTCGACCTGCTGGGGCTGTATGACGGGTGGGCGCTGACAGAACGCGAGCGCTACGGTGTGGGAGAGCTGCCCGACCGCATCATCGTCTATCGCGAGCCGCACCTGGCGACGTGCGACGACGAGGATGAGCTGCGCGATGAGGTGCACACGACGTTGGTGCACGAGATCGCCCACTTCTACGGGATCGACGACGCCCGTCTGCACGAGCTGGGGTGGGCGTGATGACGCCGGTGGCCACTCCCACCGTGGACCATGAGGTCGACATCGCGGCGCGGATCGATCCTGTCCGTCCCTGGCAGACCGTCGTATGGGACGACCCCGTCAACCTCATGAGCTACGTCACCCATGTGTTCCGCGAGTACTTCGGCCTTCCCCGCGCCGAGGCGGAGCGTCTCATGCTCGCTGTGCACAACGAGGGCCACGCCGTGGTCGCCCAGGGTGCACGGGAGCAGATGGAACTGCATGCGCAGGCCATGCACGACTACGGCCTGTGGGCGACCGTGCGACAGGAGCCGTCATGAGCGGACGGACCGTAGCGATGGAGATCACCCGACTGGAGGCTGCGCACCTCGCGAGCCTGGTCGGGCAGTTCAGCGAGCTGCTCCGGGACTCGGCTCCCGAGGACGGCGATCCGGCGCTCGCCAGGCTCGTGCCCGCCGCCTATTCCGACGATGCAGAGGCAGCACGCGAGTTCCGCGCGCTGACCCAGTCAGACCTCCTCGATCGGCGGGCCGCCGACGCGGCCGTCGTCCTCGCCTCC
>NZ_MWLP01000127.1:0-7926 GCF_010634885.1 Microbacterium sp. B35-04
GGGGCGGGTCGACTTCGGTCGACCCGCCTTCCTCGTGCGCTGCGTCGCGGTCAGAGCCAGTGGCGTCTGCGGAAGACCCAGTACAGCGTGAGGCTGGTCGCCGCCATCAGGGCGAGCGCCATGGGGTAGCCGAGCGGCCATTCCAGTTCCGGCATGTACACGAAGTTCATGCCGTAGATCGTGCCGACGAGCGTGGGCCCGAAGAGGATCGCAGCCCAGCCCGAGATCTTCTTCACCTGCTCGTTCTGCAGCAGCGCGGTGTCGGTCTGGCGCTGCGTCACGATCGTCGCGTTCACGGTGAGCGTGTTGTCGAGGATCGAGCGGAAGGCGGAGGTCTTGTCGATGATCCGCAGCGTGTGGTCGTGCACGTCGCGCAGCGCCCGCTGCAGCTCGAGGTCGACCTCGTACTTCGGCGCGCCGCGCTGGAGGGCGTCGAGCATGTCAGCGAGCGGTGTCACCGCGCGCTGCAGCGTGATCACCTCGCGCGACAGGTCGTAGATGCGCTTCGAGAGAGTGACCCCGCCGTTCTCGAACAGCGCGTCCTCGATCTCGTCGATGTCGTTCTCGACGCCCTCGACCACCGGGGTGTACTCGTCGACGACCTCGTCGAGGATCGCGTACAGCACCGCCTCCGGCCCGCGTGCGAGCAGTTCGGGGTCGCCCTCCATGCGCCGGCGCACCCGGCTGAGGTCGGGCGACTCGGCATGGCGGATCGTGACGATGAAGTCGGGGCCGACGAACACGTGCAGTTCGCCGAACTCCACCGTCTCGGTCTCGTCGATGTACCTGGCGGGGCGGAGCACGACGAACAGGATGTCGCCGTAGCGCTCCAGCTTCGAACGCTGGTGGCCGGTGAGGGCGTCTTCCACTGCGAGCGGGTGCAGCGAGAACTCGTCGGCGACCTGAGCGATCTCCTCAGCGGTCGGGCGGAACATCCCGATCCACGCCATTCCGTGGTGCTCGCGCGTGTACTCGAACGTCTCGGTGAGGCTCGTCGGATTCTGGATCCGCTGTCCGGCGACGTACACGCCGTTGTCGACGATGGGCATCCGGCAATCCTCCCTCGCCGGCGGGCGCCCGGCAACGATCCTCACAGTATCCAGATGAGCGGATGCCGCACCCTGCGCCACGTCGGCGGCCATGGGTACTCTGCCCTCATGGCCACGACTCGACCCGTGCTCGACTGGCTGCTCGACTCCGACCCGGCGTTGCGATGGCAGGTCGAGCGGGACCTCATCGGCGCGCCACCCGAGACGTGGGAGGCGACCCGAGCACGCGTCGCGACGGAGGGCTTCGGCGCCCGGCTGCTGGCGGAGCAGGATGCCGACGGCCAGTGGGCCGGCGGCGCCTTCTTCCCCGCAGGCTTCTTCGGCAGCGCCGAGGCCGAGGCGCCGGGGCAGCCGTGGGTCGCGACGACATGGGCGCTGAAAGACCTGCGCGAGTGGGGCGTGGATGCCGAGGTGCTCGAGGGCACCGCCGAGAAGCTCGCCGCGAACAGCCGCTGGGAGTACGAGGACCTGCCGTACTGGGGTGGCGAGGTCGATGTCTGCATCAACTCCTACACGCTCGCAAGCGGGGCGTGGCTCGGCGCCGATGTCTCGAAGCTCGTGGAGTGGTTCCCCGCGCATCGCCTCGCCGACGGCGGCTGGAACTGCGAGGCCGAGGAGGGCGACTCGGTGCGGTCGTCGTTCCACTCCACTCTCAACGCCGTGCGCGGCATGCTCGCGTACGAGCGGATCACCGGCGACACGGGCATGCGCGAGGCGCGTCACGGCGGCGAGGAGTACCTGCTGTCGCGGCACCTGATGTTTCGAGCTTCGAGTGGAGAGCTGGTGGGGGACTTCGTGACCCGGTTCGTGTACCCGAACCGGCACCGCTACAGCGCGCTCGCCGCCCTCGACCATTTCCGCCACGTCGCGCTGTTCGAGGGCATGCCACCTGATCCGCGGCTCGCCGAGGCTGTCGAGGTCGTGCGCGCGGCCCGACAGCCTGACGGCACGTGGCTGCAGACGACGCCGCTACCCGGACGCACCTGGTTCGACGTCGACGTCGGTGAGGGCGAGCCTTCGCGCTGGCTGACGATGATCGGCACCCGGGTGCTGGAGTGGTGGGACGCGTCGGGTGCTGGTCGCTGAGTGAGCTCCGGCTCGGCGCGGCTTGTCAGGTCGGTGGGGGGCGCGGGCCCGACGCCCGCGGGCCTTCCGCCGTGCGCGAACTCGGGCCGCGGCATCCGTGAGGGGTCGACACTTGTCGCATGGACGACCAGGAGGCGCTCGACGCGTACTCGTCGACGGTCATGCGCGTCGCGCAGACGGTGCTGCCGTCGGTCGCCGCGGTGAGCGTCCGCACACGGCAGGGAGCGGGTGCCGGCAGTGCGTCGGTCATCACGGAGGAGGGCCACCTCCTCACCAGCGCCCATGTGGTCGAGGGGGCGGTGGGCGTCGAGCTGGCCTTTCCCGACGGCACCGTGGCCGCGGCATCCGTCATCGGCGCCGATCCCCTCTCGGACCTGGCCGTGCTCCACGCCGACGGCTCGACGCCCCCTCCGGTGCGGATGGGGGATGCCGCCGCCCTGGGAGTCGGGCAGCTCGTCGTCGCGCTGGGCAATCCGCGGGGCTTCTCAGGCAGCGTGACGGCGGGCATTGTGTCGGCGCTCGGGCGATCGCTGCCGACCCGGTCGGGGCGCGTGATCGACGAGGTCATCCAGACAGACGCCGCGCTGAACCCGGGCAACAGCGGGGGAGTGCTGGCCGACAGCGCCGGTCGCATGGTCGGCGTCAACACCGCCGTAGCCGGCATCGGGCTGGGGCTCGCTGTGCCCATCAACGCCACGACGCGCGAGATCATCGACGCCCTGCGCACCACCGGGCGGGTGCGGCGCGCCTGGCTCGGCATCGCCGGTGCGACGGTGCCGCTCGGCCCAGACGTCGCGGTGAAGGCAGGAGCGAGAGTCGGGATGCAGGTGATCTCGGTGGTGTCGAACAGCCCCGCCGCCGCGGCCGGCGCCCGCGCCGGCGACATCGTCCTGTCGCTCGACGGCGTCGCGATCGCCGACCCCACCGCACTGCAGCGCCGCATGGTCGCCGGCGCCATCGGGCGACGCATGGAGATGACGGTCTGGCGCAACGGCGCCCTCGTCGACGTGGTGGTCGAGCCCGAGGAGCTCCGCGTCGGCTGAGCCGTCGTCGCGGCAGGACCGTTGGGTTCTTGTGTGTCGCGCGAGCCTCGACGCCCGGAGAGCTGCGACCGACCGCTAGGGGTGAGGGCGCTCGAGAGCCGGGGTGTGCGTCTTATGGGGTGCAGAGGCGGGCAGAATCCGCGGGCCGGGTAAACGAGCATCGGGGCGGTCGCAGCGCGATAGCGTCGGAGCTACGGGGCTCGGGTCGGCAGCGCGGCCGCGAAGTCAGCTGCCGAGTTCTGACGACCTCGTCCTACCCGCCCGATGAGCGACCGCCTCGCGTGCGGGATGCTCGTTCGCGGTACGGCCGACGGACGGCGCCGCCCCAGGTCATTCGGGTTGTGTGACCATCGGAGCATGGATTTCTCGGACGATGCGCCAATGGTGGGGCCAGCCGATGTGGATCGGGAGGCGCTTGCAGAGCGCGGGGTTTCGCTGGCAGAGCTGGTTGCCGCGTTGCGTGTGAGCCTTGATCTCTCGTCGGCGACCGATGCACCGCCAGATGGCTGGCGGGTGCTGAAGCGGTATCAGTCGGGTGCGATGGTGATCGGCGCTCCGACGGATCCGACTGCTGCCGTGTGGCGGGTCGCTCACCTGGACGCGCCGAATGTTGGCGCGGTCGTGATGGTGCAACCGGATCCGATGCCGTTGCGCCCGAGCCGTGCTGAGAGGCGGCGCGGCTTGGAGCTGCGGTGGCCGGCGGTGGTAACCGAGAACCCGATGGCGAGTGGCTACTTCGTCGACATCGTGAACACCGGCTCCTCACGGTGGAAATCGGACGGCGACGGCTTCTACGTCGTTGGGGCGTTCACCAACCCGGGATCGACGGGGTTCGACTTCGCGTGGGTCTCGTTGAGTCAGCACCGACCGGTCCCGCTGGACCCGGGGGAGTATGCCCGGGTGCCGGTGTCGATCAATCCCAGCACGTGGAACAGCCTTGAGCCTCGTACCTATGATCTCCAGGCGGTCCTCGTCAGCGTCGGCCTGCGGACGATCCACCCTCTCCGTGTCGAGGTGTCTGCCGAGCTCATCGCACAGCACCGACAGCAGAACGCGCGTTCACACTCGAGTCCCGAGCGCCGCCGCCGCGCACTGGACCAACAGATCGAGCGAGTACGCGCACAGATCGCCGCCGGCGACGCCCTCCATCACGTCGTCGATGCGGTCGCCGCCTCGCAATCCGACGACGACGCGATCACCAGGATCAGCCACCTCCTGAAGCTCGACGGAGATCTTGCCCGCTCGGTCTACCACTCCTCGCTCAGTGAGCTTTCCTCCAGCCGCAGCGCCCAGCGCGAAAAGCAGCTCGAGCAGCTCACCCAACAACGCGCCAACGCTTGAGTTAGCCGACCGCCCGCCTGAGGACCGGCTTGGGATGCCGCGGCGCTTGTCCTCAGTGAGGAGCTCAGCGGCGACCAGCTTGCTGATCGCCCCCCGGTCTTGAGCAGATGAGTCCGAGCAAGGGACGGGTCCTTTCATGCAACGCCCGGCGTGGGGCCGTTATGCGCAGGGGCAGACGGTCATTTGGCCAGGCGGCCGGTGCGGGTCGGCCTCGGACAGGAAGGTGCGTATCTCGGCACTCACGAGTTGGCCCGACTCGTGAGGGAATCGTCGGCCTGACGCGGCTACCCCCGCACGCGGCTCGCCTCACCGGGCGCGGGCCGCGCGGGATTTGCTACCGCGGCCTACTAGTCTCGGGCGCGGAGTGACCCAAGGAAGGGCATGACTCGGCGACCTCCGAAGCGAATGACTGAGGAGCGACATGGAGTACTTCGATCTCACCGGGCGGCGAGCTCTGGTCACTGGAGGCAACCGCGGGCTCGGTCTTGCGATCGCGCACGCGCTCGCGGCGGCAGGCGCCCACGTGGTCCTGGGCGTCCGCGATCCGGAAAGCGCGGAACTGCCACTGCGGGCGATTCGGACTGAGGGCGGTTCCGCGTCCTCGATCACCCTCGATGTCACGCAGCTCGATGAGGCTCGAGCGGCGCTCGACGCGGCATCCGATGACGGCGCATTCGACATCCTGGTGAACAACGCCGGCGGTGGGATGAACGCGCCGGCGATCGACGTCACGGAGGCGGACTTCGATGCGGTGTGGTCGCTGAACGTCCGTTCGGCACTGTTCCTCTCACAGCACGTCGCGCGCTCGATGCCATCCGGCGGCGCGATCGTGAATATCGCGTCGCAAGCAGGCATCGTGGCGTTGCCCGGCGAGTCGTCCTACTGCATCGCGAAGGCAGCGATGCTGCACATGACTCGCTGTCATGCGGTCGAGTGGGGCGAGCGGGGCATCCGCGTCAACGCGGTCGCTCCCACGTTCGTCGAAACCGACGGTACGGCCGAGGCGCTGTCTGATCCCGCGTTCCGCGCCGACGTCATCGACCGGATAGCGGCCCTGCACCGGATCGGCAAGCCCAGCGAGGTAGCCGGAGCTGTCGTGTTTCTCTGCTCTCCGGCGGCGTCCCTCATCACCGGGCAGACGCTGGTCGTCGACGGCGGGTGGACCATCCGCTGAGGGAGGGCGCGAAACCACTCCGCGATGCGCGCCACATCCGCCTTAGCGGACAACAGCGGCTGGCGAGGGCGACGTCTCAGGCGGCGAGTAGCGTGACCGCATGCTGTACGAAGATGCCTATCCCGTCGTGTTCGTGCACGACCTCATGACGACGACGGAGTTCTACCGCCGCACGCTCGGCCTGGATGTGCTCTTCCAGTCCGACTTCTTCGTGCTCCTCGCGCTGCCCGGAGAACTGCGCGGCGCGATCGGATTCGTGCTCGAGGACCACCCCACAGCGCCACCCGAGGGCCCAGCCATCACTCCCGGAGCGAGTGCATTCCTGACACTCCAGGTGACCGACGCCGCTGAAGCACACGAGCAGCTCGCGCAAAGCGGCACCGTCATCGCCTACGAGCTCCGTGATGAGCCATGGGGGCAACGACGCTTCGGCCTGCTCGATCCCAATGGCCTGTACGTGGACGTCGTCGAGCAGATCGAACCACGTCCGGACTTCTGGCCCCGCCATGGCATCAGTGACTGACGAGAATCGCGCGGAGGGTCGCGTTCGGCTTCCATGTCGGTCCCTCAGCCTGTCGGCGGGGCGTTCGGCGACCGGAGGGTGCCGTAACGTCGGTCATCCGAGCATGACCCCGCAACGGGGTGGGGCCCAGATTCCGACGCCATCGACCGAGCCGTCGCGGTACCGTGCGGCTTGCTGATCAGTCCGCGCGCATCCCGGCCGGGTCGGCGACCGAGAATGCGCCGCCGCCGGTCCCTTCCGGGCAGGGAGGTGGGTACTACGTGCCCGCACCGGATCATGTGCTCGGCCTGAAGTCGTACGACGCAGGAGCTCCCCTCGAAGCCGCCCGGGATGATCGGCCGCCTTGTCGCGTACGACGTCATCCGGTTGTGGCGAACGTGACGCGAGCGGTCGAGAATGACGCCTATGTCCTCGAATCCCTCGACGGCACCGCGACCGCTCGCGCAAGTGTCGCGCATCGCGGCCGCCTTGCCATCCTTGTCTGCGGCGGAGCTCGACGAGCTCGCTGACGCGGTGGAAGCACTCACCGATGCGATCGGCTTGCAGCGGGACTGGCCCGCGAACGACCCATCCGATGTCGACCGCGCCGAGGATGAAGCATCCGTTCCCGTGCTCACGGATGTCGATCTGTCGCGCGGGAGCGAGCCGGATGACAGCGGCGACGAACGCGCGGACCTTCACGCATGGCTCGCGTATCAGCGCCATGAGTTTCTTCGCAAGCTCCGCGACCTGTCGGCCGAGCAGGCGCTGCAATGGTCGGTCCCGCCCGTGGAGTTGTCCGTTCTGGGTCTGGTCCGCCACATGCGGCAGATGGAGGCGGGATATCTCGCCTGGGGTCTGAGCGGCGAGGGTGCGCGTGACTTCTACGGCGACGACGACTTCGCCGGCGGATCGCTGGACAGCGTCGGCGATGACATCCGCGGGTGGCTGACGGAGATAAAGCGAGCGGATGCCGCGATCGCGGCTTCACCATCGCTCGATGCGCGCGGACTCGGTCATGGCCGGACGCTGCGATGGTCGCTGCTCAAGATGCTGCACGAGTACACCTTGCATGCCGGTCAGGCGCACATGATCCGCTTTGCCGCGCTCGGCGAGATGAGGCGCTGATCGTGCCGGATCGAGCGCCGTCCGACATCGGCTCGGGTTCGTCGTGGTCGTCCGGACAGCTGCGCGCCCTCTCCGAGGCGATCGAGATCGAGGTGTCGGCTTCGCGTCGCGACGGCGGCCTCAGCCGCTGGACCCCGATCTGGGTCGTCGTCGATGGGGCCGATGTCTTCGTCCGAACGTGGCACCGGCGCGACACCGGATGGTACGGCGGGGCAGTCAGGTCCGCGGCAGCCCGCATCCGTGTCGGCGACGCCTCGATCGACGTGATCGTCGCGGCGACCGGGAGCACGCATGCTGCCGCCGTCGACGCCGCATACCGCAAGAAGTACGGCGATCTCGCAGCCCGCAGCATGGTCACCGCGGAAGCCGCGGCATCGACCCTCCGCCTCACCCCACGTGCTGACTGACCGCCATCACCCGTGCGTCATGCTCACCGACCGCACCTCATGCTCGCAGCAGGTACTTGCGGCACCTTGACCGGTCGACCACCCAGACGACTTCCCGCTACGACCTCACGCATCGGGGCGAGGTCCTATGGGCCCGCAGTACGGCGCTGGCGGTCACGCCCTTCAATGCGAGGCGTGGACCGGCGCCCTGCCCTTC
>NZ_MWLP01000128.1:0-667 GCF_010634885.1 Microbacterium sp. B35-04
CGGCGGTCCGCTCAACAGCTGGAACGCCTGGAGCTGGCGCTGGGCGCCGCTGCTCGCCGTCGCCCGAGGCTACGCCGTCCTGCTGCCGGATCCGGGGCTCTCCACCGGCTACGGCCTGGACTTCATCGCGCGCGGCTGGAACAGCTGGGGCGACAAGCCCTACACGGACCTGCTCGCGATCACCGACGCCGTCGAGGCCCGCGACGACATCGACCAGACCCGCACGGCGGCGATGGGCGGCTCGTTCGGCGGCTACATGGCCAACTGGGTCGCGGGGCACACCGACCGCTTCCGGGCGATCGTGACGCACGCGAGCCTGTGGGCCCTCGACCAGTTCGCCGGCACCACCGACAGCTCCGAGTACTGGCAGCGGATCTTCACGCCCGAGGCGATGATCGAGCACTCGCCGCACCGGTTCGTGCGCGACATCCGCACCCCGCTCCTCGTCGTGCACGGCGACAAGGACTACCGCGTGCCGATCGGGGAGGGGCTGCGACTGTGGTCGGAGCTCGCCGAGCACCACGCCGACGAAGAGGGGCGCATGCCGCACCGCTTCCTGTACTTCCCCGACGAGAACCATTGGGTGCTCAAGCCTCAGCACGCCGTCATCTGGTACGAGACGGTGTTCGCGTTCCTCGCCGAGCATGTGCGCGGCGAGGAGTTCGAG
>NZ_MWLP01000129.1:0-721 GCF_010634885.1 Microbacterium sp. B35-04
GCTGCTGATCGCGGGCGGCACGGGCCTGGCCCCGCTGCTCGCGGTGCTCGACCAGGTCGCCGGCCGCCACGCCGCACGAGGGAGCGGGCCTCGTGTCGCGCTGTACCACGGGGCGCGGCATCCGTGGGGGTTCTATGCGAAGCCGGAACTCGAGCGCTACGCCGACGCATCGTGGCTGACCGTCACCTACGCGGTGTCGGACGACCCGTCGTTCCCGGGACGCCGCGGACTGATCGGCGACATCGCGGCCGCGGACGGTCCGTGGGACGACCGCCTGGCGATGGTCTGCGGCTCGCCGCGCATGGTCGATCACACCGCCGCCGTTCTGCGCCGGGCAGGGTTCGACGAGCACAGCATCCGCAGCGAGAAGTACGAAGACCCGTTCACCCAGCAACCCCGCACGACCGGCGATCCGGCAGCCTCCCCCGAACTCGTTCAGCCGGGCATCGCACGGGGAATCCAGTAGAGGGCAGAAGCGAAATGACCGCGACCGAATCCGTATCCATCACACCGGAGCTGCTCCGCGGAGTGTCCTTCGCGGAGGAGCGCCACGGCTACGCCCGCGCCGAGGTCCAGGCGCTGCTGGCAGGCGCGGCCGACGCCCTCGAAGTCGCGTGGCGCGACAACGAGGCGCTGACCGCCAGCGGCGTGACCACCGAGGAGGGCGAGATCTCGAGCCGCGCGGTGCTGCTGCTCAGCAGTGCCCAGCGCATCGCCGACG